>JAGWVN010000060.1 GCA_018970865.1 Betaproteobacteria bacterium | reverse complement strand
CGGCCAGCGCCTCGCTGGCCAGCTGCGGACCGAGATGCGAGCCGCCGATGCCCACGCAGATCACATCGCGGATCGGCTGACCCCGCTCGCCGCGCCACTCGCCTGCGCGCACCGCCGATGCGAAGCGGGTCATGCGCTGGAGGCACTCGGCCACCTCGGCGGGTTGTCCCGCGCCGGCCGGCGCCCGCAGCGCGGTGTGCCAGGCGGGCCGATGCTCGGTGGGATTGACCACCGCGCCGGACAGCAGGGCATCGCGGCGGGCCGGCACGCCGGCCGCGCTGGCGTAGTCGAGCAGCGCGAGCCGCTGGGCCATCGACAGTCGCTGGCGGCTGATGTCCAGACACAGGCCGGCCGCCTCGAGGGTGAATGCGTTCACCCGTTGCGGCTCGCGCTCGAAGAGGCTGCTCAGGCGCACGCTGCGTGCGGCGCTGGCCTGGGCCTGCAGCATGCCGATGCGTTGGTGTCGTTCAATGGGCGTCATGCGGGTCCTCGGTGGCGGGCCAGGCGCCGGGCAGCAGACCGGGCAGGCGGGCGGGATTCAGGCCGGCGCCGTGGGGATGATCGAGCCGCCAGAGATCGGCGGCGCGGCCATGCAGCCAGGCGCCCAGGCAGGCCGCCTCCCAGGCAGGGTAGGACTGGGCGAGCAGGCCGCCGATCAGCCCGGCGAGCACATCGCCGGTCCCGCCGGTGGCCAGGGCTGGAGAGCCGGTGGTGTTGATCGCCCATCGTCCGCAAGGGCTAGCAATGATCGTTCCCGCGCCCTTGAGCAGCACCACCGCCCGATGCCGCCCGGCAAGGCGCAGGGCGGCGCCCACCCGGTCGGACTGCACCTCGGCGGTCTCGGCGCCGAGCAGTCGCGCGGCCTCGAGGGGATGCGGCGTGAGCACGGTGGGCCCCGGTCGCGCCCTCAGGCGCTGCGCGAGAGCCGGATCGGCCGCGATGCGATTGAGGGCGTCGGCGTCGACCACGCAGGCCCGGGCCTCGCCCAGCGCGCTGCCGAGGCGTCGGGCCGCCGCCTCGCTCATGCCGAGTCCGCAGCCGATCACCACTGTCTCGACATCGTCAGCCGGGGCGTCGAACGAGCGGCTCATGAGCTGCGGGGCGGTGCCGGCCAGCGGCACCGGCTCCGGGCAGGCGAGCCAGACCTTGCCGGCGCCGATCGCCTGGGCGGCCGTGGCGGCCAGGACCGCGGCGCCCTGCAGGCCGTGCCCGCCGCCGATCACCACCACCGCGCCGAAGCTGCCCTTGTGCGAGACCGGCGAGCGGGGCCGCATCAGCCCGCGCGCCATGGCCTGATCGAGCAGCTGTCCGTCGGCGGGCGGGGCGGTGAGCACCCCGAGCGGGTCGACGCGCACCTCGCCGGCCAGCGCAGGCCCGTGACCCGTGCGCAGCCCCGGCTTGTCGGCCAGCAGGCTCAGGGTGAGATCGGCGCGGAAGGCGCCGCCGGGGTCACCGCCGACCACCGCGCCGGTATCGGCATCGAGGCCCGACGGGATGTCGATGGACAGCAGGAAGGCGCCCGCGGCGGCGACCGCCCGGGCGGCGGCCCGAGCGCTTGGGTCCAGGGCTCGGGTGAGTCCGATGCCGAAGAGCCCGTCGATCACCAGGGCCGGCGCGTGGCGGCTGCCAGGCGCCCGCACCGCGGCCGGAAAGTCCGCGAGGGGGTGCAGGGGCAGGCCCCGGGTCTGCCAGCGCTGGCGCGCGCGCAGCGCGTCGGACGCGCTCGGCGCAGCCGGCGAGAGCAGCCAGGCGCGCACCGGGAAACCCCGGTCATGCAGTGTCAGACCGGCGATGAGCGCGTCACCGCCGTTGTTGCCGGGGCCGACCAGCAGGTGGATGGTCGCGCCGCGCGGATGCTGGCGGGCGATGCGCGCGGCGGCCGACGCCACCGCCTGGCCGGCGCGATCCATCAGCGCGCCCGGCGGACACGCGGCCAGGGCCTCGGCCTCGAAACGGCGCAGCGGGCCGGTGCGCAGCAGCGCGTGACTCACCGACGCGTCCCCGGAGCGCGGCGCGCGGAAGGATCGCGGGCTCTGCGCCAGGCGGGCATGGCGCGGCTCAGCGGTCCTTGCCCATCACCGCGTCGGGCAGCCAGGTGACGATCTCGGGGAAGACCGTGATCAGGCCGATGCACAGCAGCAGGCACATGAAGAAGGGGATCGCGGCCCGCGCGATCACCGTGCTGTCCTTGCCGGTCATGTTCTGCAGCACGAAGAGATTGAAGCCCACCGGCGGCGTGACCTCGGCGATCTCCACCAGCAGCACGATGAAGATGCCGAACCAGATCAGGTCGAAGCCGGCCTTCTGGATCATCGGCAGCACCACCGCGCTGGTGAGCACGATCATCGAGATGCCGTCGAGCGCGGTGCCCAGCACCAGATAGAGCAGCGACAGCACCGCGATCAGCGCGAGCGGCGACAGGCCCAGCCCGTGGACCCACTCGGCCAGTTCGCGCGGGATGCCGGTGAAGGCCATGGTCTTGGTCAGGAAGGCGGCGCCGGCCAGGATGAACATGATCATGCACGACACCCGGGTGGCGCTCATCAGGCTGTCGCGAAAGCTCGCCCAGGTCAGCGAGCGGCTTGCCGCGGCGATCACCAGCGAGCCCAGCACGCCGTAGGCCGCGCACTCGGTGGCGGTGGCCCAGCCGGCGACCAGCACCCAGACGATGAACAGGATGAGCAGCGCGCACGGAATCAGGCTGCCCGATCGGCGCAGCTTTTCCATGAGGCTGCTCGGCGGGTCGGCCGGCGGCACCTTGTCGGGATTGCGCAGCGACCACGCGGCGATGTAGCCGGAGAAGAGGACCATCAGGATCAGGCCGGGAATGAAGCCGGCCAGGAAGATGCGGATGATCGAGGCATCGGCCGCGACCGCGTACACCACCATGGTGATCGAGGGAGGGATCAGGATGCCGAGCGTGCCCGCGGTGGCCAGCGAGCCGAGCGCGATGCGCTCGTCATAGCCGCGCCGCGCGAGCTCGGGCAGCGCCACCTTGGCGATGGTGGCGCAGGTGGCCGCCGACGACCCCGACACCGAGCCGAAGATGCCGCAGCCCAGGATGGTGGTGTGCATCAGCCGGCCGGGCACCCGGTTGAGCCAGGGCGACAGGCCCTCGAACATCTGTTCCGACAGGCGTGTGCGAAAGAGGATCTCGCCCATCCAGATGAACAGCGGCAGCGCCGCCAGCTCCCAGGAGGCGTTGGATTCCCACAGCGCGGAGAACAGGTTCTTGCCCCAGACCACCGAGGGCAGGTTGGCGAACAGCGCCATGCCGATCCAGCCGACCAGCGCCAGGGTGACCGCGATCCAGATGCCGCCGCCGAGCAGCAGCAGCATCACCAGCAGCAGGAAGGAACCGATCTCGACGACGTTCATACATCCTCGCTGAAGTCGCCGCGGGCATGCCGTTCCTCGACCGCCACCACATAGTCGGGGCGGTTGCCCCGGAGGACATGCACGAACTGATCGGCCATGGCGATGAAGAGCAGGGTGCTGCCGATGGCGATGCTCGACTGCGGAATCCAGATCGGGATGACCACCAGGCCGCCGGCCATGTCGCCGAATTGCCAGCTGTCGATCACATACCGGGTGACCGACAGGGCGATGTAGCCGGTGAAGGCCGTGCCGACCGCGAGCGCGGCCAGCTCGGCCCAGTGGCGGGCCCGGGGCCCGAGCTTGTCGAGCACCAGCACCACGCGAACGAAGTCGCCGTGGCGGAAGGTGTGCGCGAGTCCGAAGAAGGCGGCCGCCGCGGTCATCCAGGACACGATGTCGTCGGTGCCGCCGGTGCGCATCCCGAGGGTGCGCATCACGGTGGACACGATCATCACGAGGAAGATCAGCAGCACGAAGACGCCGGCGAGCGCGCCGGCGCCATCGATCAGACGCCTGAGGAGTTCGCGCACGGCAGGCTCACTTGCGGTAGGCGTCGACCAGCGCCTGACCTTCCGGGCCGGCCTTCTTGAGCCAGTCGGCGATCATCACATCGCCGAGCTTCTTGAGTTCGGCGGCGAACTGCGGGGTGGGCTTGAGCACCTGCATGCCCTTGGCCTTGAGCTGCTCCAGATACCAGGTGTTCTTCTCCTGGGACACCCGCCAGCCACGGGCCTCGGCCTCGGCGGCGGCCTTCATCAGGCCGTCCTGGGTGGCCTTGTCGAGCGCGTTGAAGGCGGCGCGGTTCACGATCACCAGGTTCTTGGGCAGCCAGGCCTGGGTGTCGTAGAAGTACTTCACATGCTCGTAGGTCTTGGAGTCGAAGCCGGTGGCACCCGAGGAGATGTAGGAGTCGACCACGCCGGTGGCCAGGGCCTGGGTGAGTTCGGCCGCCTGGATGGTCACCGGCTGGGCGCCGACCAGATCGGCGATCTTCGCGGTGGCCGGGCTGTAGGCGCGCCACTTCAGCCCCTTCATGTCGGCGGTGCTGTTCAGCGGCCGCTTGCTGTAGACCCCCTGGGGCGGCCAGGCGACGCTGTAGAGCGAGAGCATGCCCTGCTCGGCCAGCTTGCGATCGAGGGCGGCCTTGGTCACCTTGGCGAGCTTGGCCGCTTCGTCATAGCTGTCGGCGAGGAAGGGCAGGCCGTCGATGCCGAAGATCGGCCACTCGTTCTCGAAGTTGACCAGCAGGATCTCGCCGGCCTGCGCCTGCCCGCCCTGGACGGCCCGCTTGATTTCAGGCGCCTTGAACAGCGAGGCGTTGGCGTGGACCACGATCTTGAGCTTGCCGCCGGTGGCCTTCTCGACATCGGCCGCGAACTGCACGAGGTTCTCGGTGTGGAAGTTGACCGCCGGGTAGGCGGCAGCCAGGTTCCAGGTGGTCTGGGCCAGCGCGGGACCGGCCAGCGCCAGCACGGCGCTCGCCAGCAGGGACTTCAGAATCTTCATGGGGCCTCCGGATGGGATCGCCGGCTGCGAGTCAGCCGGCTCGAGTCCGCAGTGTAGTGGAAGCCTGTCAGGAACCGCGTTCAGACCACGACGCCCGGTGCGGCGAGCGCCAGGGCGAGCTGGTTGCGCAGCGCGCGCATCAGCGAGGTGGTGGCCTGGTCGAACTCGAAGCCCGCGGGCGTGGGCTTGTCGGCGTACACGATCGACTCGGTCCGCCCGTCGAGCACCACCGAGAGCATCAGGAAGCTGCCCGGCGCGTAGTGCCGGCGGTGCCAGGCGCTCAGGCCGGCGCTGACGCGGGCCGACGCGGCGTGGGCGATGTGCAGGTCGACGCCCCGGGTCGCGGCCACGCTGAGCAGATGGCCTTCGTCGTCCGCGGGGATGCGGAACATGCGCAGGCGATCCGCGTCGATGTCGCCCGCGCCGAATCGGCCGACGAGATGCTGCCGGGTTCCGTCCCAGCTGGCGAACACCACGCGACGACAGGCCAGCACCGTGAGCAACCGGTCGATCACGATGCGCACGGCGGCCGAGCCCGGATCGCCCTGACAGAGCATCGCGGAGAGTTCGGCCAGGGTCTCGGCGAGAGCGCCGATCCGTCTGGCGGTCTCTTGCGGGTCTTCCTCCGGCTGGGCCGGCGGCTGCGCCACGGGGGCTGGCGGGATGGCGTCGGGCGCGGGCGGGGGCGCTGACGCCTGAACCGCCTCGAGGACGGGCGCGTCCGGGGCGGGATCGCCCGTCGATGGCGCAGGCGGGTCGGGATCGGGCGGGGAGGCTCCGCTTGCCGTCTCGTCGGCCTGGGCGGATGCCGGCTCGTCGTCGGCGCCGCCGTCCGCGGGGTCCGGGGCGAGCAGGGGCTCGTCGCCGGCGCCGGCGGAGCCCGGCCGACGCGACCGACCCGGTTCGAGACCGAGCAGGCGGCGTCCGAAGGGCGTACGCGCCATGTCCACCCCCATGGCGAGGCCGATCTCCCGGGTGTGGGCGATCGCCTGGGCAAGCGCGGTCTGCATCGCCGGCCCGGAGAGGCCCAGCCCGGCGTGATAGCGATCGGCGAGCGCCTGGTGGGCGGCGGCATCGGCCGGTCCGTGCTCGTCGACCATCTCGCAGATCTCGACGCCGAGATTGGCCGCCACTCTCACGGTGAGTTCGAAACTGGTGCAGGGCGGCACCGGACCGCGCACCGCCGATCGCAGCAGGCCGCTGAGCAGCACCGGCGGAAAGCCCCAGGCCTCGCCCAGGGCGTGACCGAGGTCTTCGCAGGTGACGCCAAGCACCGCCAGGGCGATCTCGCGGGCATTCTGCGGGCGGGGTTCGTCGGGAGCGCGCTCGGTCAGCAGCGCCGATTCGGCGGGCAGGTGGCACAGCACCAGCACCTGGCCGAGACGGTGGAACATGGCGGCCAGGCCGGCCTCCTCCCAGAGCCGGCTTCCGGGGGTGAGCACCGAGCGCGCCACCAGACTGGCCAGGGTGGAGCGGATGAATTCATCGCTCAGCCGACTGGCCGTCCGGCTCTGGCCCAGCCGCTCGAACATGACGAGGGAGAGCGCCAGCGAGCGCAGCGCGTCCATGCCGAGCATCTGCAGGGCGCGCGACACGGTGCTCACCGGTTCGGCCGAGGGGGCGCGGTAGAGCGCCGAGTTGACCAGCCGCATCAGGCGCTGCGACAGCGCGGTGTCTTTCATGACCGCGCGGGCCACCGCGGCGAGGTTCTGACGGTCGCCCGCCACGAGCTGGCTGACCTCGCGGACGGCCTTGCCCATCGCCGGCAGGTCGCCCCCGGAGCGGATGCGATCGACCAGCGCCTGCAGCGGTTCGGTGGGACGGGCCGCGGCCGGCATCGGCGCGGTCGCGCTCACGCGTCCAGGTGCGGCGGTGGTGGCGCTGGGAGATGGGGTCATGGGAGCGAGGGCCGTCCGCGCGTCGGGACGCGCAGCCCCGCAAGGCTGACAGGGATCGCGGCGCCGGGCTGTCGATTAGTTCCGCTGTCCGCGCGAAAAGATCCCGCGCCGGGCATGACGGCGGGCGCTGGCGAAGCGCCGGCGCCATCGGGCGTCGAGCCTATAATCGCCGCTTCGCGCGCCTGCGGGCGCCGCCCTTCGGCCCGAAGCCCCGATGTCCGAGCACTTTCTCCTGCCGGGTCCGCCCGCGCTCAGCGGTCTGCGCCGTGACCGCCTCCTGCAGCGCCTGAAGACGATCGACCCCCGGGTGGACTCGGTCGAGGCCGCCCAGGTGTTCCTGGTGTGGGCAGAGCGCCCCCTGAGCGAGGCCGAGCGCGAGCGGCTGTGCGCGCTGCTCGACGCCCCTCCCGGCGCGAGCCACGCGCCGGCGACGGCGCTCTGGGTCGTGCCCCGGCTGGGCACGCTCTCGCCCTGGGCGAGCAAGGCAACCGACATCGCGCGCAATTGCGGCATGCCCTTCATCCGCCGCATCGAACGCGGCGTGCGCTACGGCCTGGGGTTCAGCGCGGGGCTGCTCGGCGGCCTGCTCGGCGGAGCCCGTGCGCCCGATGCGGCTCGCCTGCGCGCGCTGGGCGCGCTGCTGCACGACCGCATGACCGAGACCCTGCTGCTCGCCGAGCCCGAGCCGGCGGCGATCTTCCGGTCCCTCCCCGGGCGGCCGATGCAGCGCATCGCGGTGGGCGAGCACGGGCGGGGCGCCCTGGCGCAGGCCAATGCCGACCTCGGCCTGGCCCTGTCCGAAGACGAGATCGACTACCTGCTGGCGGCCTTTCGCGCGGCCGGCCGCGACCCCAGCGATGTCGAGCTGATGATGTTCGCGCAGGCCAACTCCGAGCACTGCCGGCACAAGATCTTCAATGCCGCCTGGACGCTCGACGGGCAGGCGCAGGAGCAGACCCTGTTCGGCATGATCCGCAGCACCCACGCCGCGAATCCCGCCGGCACCGAGGTGGCCTATGCCGACAACGCCGCGGTGCTGACCGGCGCGCCGTCGCTGCGCTGGCATCCCGGCCCGGCGGACGAGGGCGGCCGCTACCGCGCCGAGCCGGTGCTGCTGCACAGCCTGCTCAAGGTCGAGACGCACAACCATCCCACGGCCATCTCGCCGTTCCCCGGCGCCGCCACCGGCGCCGGCGGCGAGATCCGCGACGAGGGCGCAACCGGCCGCGGGTCGCGGCCGCGCTACGGGCTCACCGGGTTCAGCGTGTCGAACCTGTGCATTCCCGGCTTCGAGCAGCCCTGGGAGAACGGCGCCGATCTGGCTGCGCCACCCGGCAGCGCGAACCCGGCGGCGCCCCTCGGCCGCCCCGACCGGATCGCGAGCCCCCTGTCGATCATGCTCGAGGGCCCGATCGGCGCGGCCGCCTTCAACAACGAGTTCGGCCGGCCGAGTCTGCTCGGGTATTTCCGCAGTTTCGAGGCGCGGGTGGGCAACCGGGTGTGGGGCTATCACAAGCCGATCATGCTCGCCGGCGGCGTCGGCGACATCGACGCGCGCCATGTCGGCAAGCAGGGCTTGCCGGTCGGCACGCTGCTCGTCCAGCTCGGCGGGCCGGGCATGCGCATCGGCCTGGGCGGCGGCGCGGCGTCCAGCCTGGGGGCCGGCGCCAACACCGCCGAACTCGACTTCGATTCCGTGCAGCGCGGCAATCCCGAGATCCAGCGCCGCGCCCAGGAGGTCCTCGATCGCTGCTGGGCCATGGGCGAGGCCAATCCCATCCTGTCGCTGCACGATGTCGGCGCGGGCGGCCTGTCCAACGCCTTTCCCGAGCTGGTGCATGGCGCCGATCGCGCGGCGGTGTTCGAACTCGCCCGGGTGCCGGTGGAGGAGAGCGGCCTGTCGCCCGCCGAAATCTGGTGCAACGAGTCGCAGGAGCGCTATGTGCTCGCCATCGCGCCCGCCAGCCGCGAGGCCTTCGCCCGCCTGTGCGAGCGCGAGCGGTGCCCGTGGGCGGTGGTCGGCACGGTCACCGACGACGGCCAGCTCGTGGTTCGCGCCGAGGACGGCAGCCGGCCGGTCGACATGCCCATCGATGTGCTGCTGGGCAAGCCGCCACGCATGCACCGCACCGGCGAGCGCCGCGCCCGCAGCCTCCCGCCGGTGGATTGCGTGGGCCTCGATCTGGCCACGGTGGCCCGGCAGGTGCTGAGTGTGCCGGCCGTGGGGAGCAAGGCCTTCCTGATCACCATCGGCGATCGCAGCGTGGGCGGGCTGTGCTCCCGCGATCCCATGGTCGGTCCCTGGCAGGTGCCGGTGGCCGACTGCGCGGTCGGCCTGAAGGACTTCGTCGGCGTGCATGGCGATGCGCTGGCGCTGGGTGAGCGCACCCCGCTCGCGGTGATCGATCCGGCGGCGGCCTCGCGCATGGCCATCGGCGAGGCGATCACCAACCTCGCCTCGGCCGGCATCGCCGACATCAGCCGGGTGAAGCTTTCAGCCAACTGGATGGCCGCCTGCGGCGAGCCCGACCACGACGCCGACCTGTTCCTGGCCGTGGAGGCTGCGGCGGCGCTGTGCCGCGAGCTCCGGGTGGCAATCCCGGTGGGCAAGGATTCCCTGTCCATGCGCACGGCCTGGCAGGACGACGGGGCCGACAAGCGGGTGAGCTCGCCCACCTCGCTGGTGGTCACCGCCTTCGCGCCGCTGGCCGATGTGCGCCGGGCCCTCACGCCCCAGCTGACGGCCGACCCGGCCACGGCGCTGATCCTGGTCGATCTCGGCGAGGGCCGCCAGCGTCTGGGCGGCAGCGCGCTCGCGCTGGTCAGTGGCCAGTTCGGCGACCGCGCGCCCGATCTCGACCGCCCGGAACTGCTCGCCCGGCTGGTGGCCGCGGTGGGCGAGCTCGCCGCGCGCGGGGTGCTGCTCGCCTACCACGACCGTTCCGATGGCGGGCTCTTCGCCACCCTGTGCGAGATGGCCTTCGCCGGCCGCTGCGGTCTGGCGATCAACATCGACCTGCTCACCATCGACCCGCACAGCGCCGACTGGGGCGACTTCAAGATCCGGCCCGAGCAGGTGGCGGTCCAGCGCAACGAGCTCACCCTCAAGGCGCTGTTCAACGAGGAGCTCGGCGCGGTGCTGCAGGTGCGTGCTGCCGATCGTGACACGGTGCTTGGCGTCCTGCGCGCGCACGGCCTGTCGCCGTGCAGCCAGGTGATCGGCAAGCCGCAGACCCGCGACGCGATCGAGATCTATCGCGACGGCCGCTGCATCTACAGCGAGCCGCGCGCCGAACTGCAGGCCTGCTGGGCGCAGACCAGCCGCCGCATCGCCGAACTGCGCGACGATCCGGCCTGCGTGGCCGAGGAATTCGAGCGCATCGGCGCCACGGACGACCCCGGCCTGCATCTGCGACTCGGATTCGACCCTGCCGAGGATGTGGCCGCCCCGATGATCATCGGCAAGGCCCGCCCCCGGGTGGCCATCCTGCGCGAGCAGGGCGTCAACAGTCACCTCGAGATGGCGGCGGCGTTCGATCGCGCCGGCTTCGACGCCCACGATGTCCACATGACCGACCTGTTCGACGGCCGGCACCGCCTCTCGGACTTTCGCGGTCTGGTGGCCTGCGGCGGCTTCTCCTACGGCGATGTGCTGGGCGCCGGCGCCGGCTGGGCGCGTTCGATCCTGTTCAACGCCCGTCTGGCCGATGCCTTCGCCGACTTCTTCGCGCGCCCCGATACCTTCAGCCTGGGCGTGTGCAATGGCTGCCAGATGATGTCGCTGCTCAAGGACATCATCCCCGGCGCGCGGGACTGGCCGCGTTTCCTGCGCAACCGCTCCGAGCAGTACGAGGCCCGGCTGGTGCAGGTGGAGGTGCTCGAGTCGCCCTCGGTGCTGCTGGCCGGCATGACGGGGTCGCGCATGCCGATCGTGGTCGCTCACG
This sequence comes from Betaproteobacteria bacterium, assembly GCA_018970865.1. Classification (GTDB taxonomy): domain Bacteria; phylum Pseudomonadota; class Gammaproteobacteria; order Burkholderiales; family Burkholderiaceae_E; genus Quisquiliibacterium. The sequence goes on along the minus strand of JAGWVN010000060.1, from coordinate 11,705 downwards.
GCGAGGGCAGGGCGGTCTTCGCCGATGACCGGCAGCGCGCGCGGGCGCTCGGCGCGCTGGCCTACATCGAGCATGACGGCAGCCGCGCCAGCCGCTATCCCGCCAATCCCAATGGCTCGCCTGATGGCCTCACCGGGTTCACCTCGGCAGATGGCCGCGCCACCATCCTGATGCCGCATCCGGAACGCGTGTTTCGCAGCGTGCAGATGAGCTGGCGCGATCCCGCGCTGGGTGAAGACTCGCCCTGGATGCGGCTCTTCCGCAACGCCCGGGTGTGGGTGTCATGAGCGCGCCGACGACCGCATCGATGACCGCGACGCGCCTGGCGCCCGAGGGCGCGCCGGTGGGTATCGGGGTGGTCGGGCTGGGCGTGATCGGGCGCCGCATGCTTGAACAGGCGGCCCAGCGCACCGACCTGCGGGTGGTGGGCGCCTGGGACATCGATCCGGCAGCCTGCGACCGGGCGCGGGCCGACTTCCCATCGGTGCCGATCGCCGACAGCCCGGACAGCCTGTTTGCCGACCCCGCGGTGCATGTCGCCTATGTGGGCACCCCGCCGGCGCATCATCGCGAGTACGCGCTGATGGCGGCGGCCCGGGGCCTGCGGCTCTTCTGCGAGAAGCCGCTCACCGCCCGCCTCGACGAGGCGCATCGCCTGGTCGACGAGCTGCGAGCCCTGGGTACCCCCAATGCCGTCAACTTCGTCTTTGCCAGCGCGCCCGCGGCCGAGCATCTTGCCCGGCGCCTGCGGGACGGCGCCGTCGGGCGGCCCCGCGCGGTGGACATCCGGCTTTTTTTCGCGCGCTGGCCGCGCGACTGGCAGGCCGGCGCCGTCTGGCTTCGTGAGCGCGACCAGGGCGGATTCGTCCGCGAGGTGCTGTCGCACTTCGTGTACCTGTGTCTCAAGCTCTTCGGCGACTGCCGCCTGTGCGGCGGCGCGGTCAGCTGGCCCGCCGACCCGGCGGCCTGCGAGCGCGCCGCCGTGGCCACGCTCGACTGCGGCGGCGTGCCGGTCACCGTGTCTGCCGCCGCCGGCGGCTGGGGTCCCGACGAGGTGGTCTTCACCCTGCGCGGCGAGCGCGGCGCGCTGCGGCTGACCGACTGGTACCAGGCGAGCGAGAGCGATGGGTCGGCGTGGCAGGCGGTGTCGGTTCCGGGTGGCGCGCTGCCCGATCCCCGCACTGCCGCCTACCAGGCGCAGCTCGCCGCCCTCGCGGCCTTCGCGCGAGGCGCTGTCCACGGCCTGCCCGATGCTGCCGAGGCCCTGCGCGTGCAGTCGGTCATCGAGGGTTTGCTGGCGCTTCCCGCCGCCGCACCAGCGCGGTGAGGCCGCCCCTGCGCGGTGCGGGAATGTCTCGGCAACGGTGCGTTCGGCGCGCCTGACACCCGCAGGTGTTGTTGCGTTGCCGCAACCGCTTACCCCGCGCTTCAGTCGGGTTGATCATTACCGTAAGGTTAAGGCTCGCCTGCTTGTCAGGAACCTCCACAAGGAAAATCCTCCCATGAAAAAAGTTGCTCTCGCGGCCGCGCTCGCGGCCATGACGGTCGGTTCGGCCGCGCATGCCCAGAACGCCTCGCTGTATGGCCTGACCGACATGTTCGTCGGCCAGCTCAAGACCGGCGGCGCCTCGGCCACCGTGGCTGATTCCGGCGGCATGTCCACCTCCTATTTCGGCTTCGGCGGCTCCGAGGATCTCGGCGGCGGCCTGAAGGCCGTGTTCGCGGTCGAGAGCTTCATGCGCATGGATGTCGGCGCGGGCGGCCGTTTCGGCGCGGGCGCCTCCGGCGATCCGCTGTTCACCCGCAACGCCTACATCGGTCTCGAGAATGCCATGGGCCGCGTGGCCTTCGGCCGTCAGACCACCCCGTACTTCCTGTCCACCATCATCTACAACCCGTTCGGCGACTCCTTCGTGTTCTCGCCGGCGGTGCAGCAGACCTTCCGGGGCTACATCCTGGGTGATTCGGGCTGGAACAACTCGCTGTCGTACAGCGGCAGCTTCGGTCCGGTTCGCGCCTACCTGCTGTATTCGCTGGGCCTCGAGCGCTTCAACAACGCCACCAACAACAGCGCCAACCGCGCCTTCGGCGGCAACCTCGACTACAGCACCGGCCCGCTCAGCCTGAACGCGGCCTACCAGACCTTCGACTCCCCCGGCGGCACCCCCGAGGTGATCACCAAGCAGTCCGCCATGCTGCTGTCGGCGGCCTACAACCTGAGCATGGCCCGCCTCACCGGCCAGTATCAGCAGATCAAGGGCGACACCACCGGTCTGGCCACCAAGAAGGACAACAGCTACCAGCTCGGCGCCTCGATCAAGGCCGGCCCGGGCAATGTGCTGGTGTCGTTCGGCAATGTGAAGACCACGCAGTCCGGCGCCGCGGATGTCAAGCGTGACACCTTCGCGATCGGCTACGACTACTTCCTGTCGAAGCGCACCGACCTGTACGCCAACTACTACCAGACCAAGCTGAGCACCTCGAGCAACACCGACACCGCCATCGGTGCCGGCATCCGTCACAAGTTCTGAGCCTGTCACGCCGGCCCGGCTGATGCCGGGCCGCTGTGCCTGAACCCGGCCGCTGGCCGGGTTTTTTGCTGATGGAGTCCGGTTCACCGGGCTGGTTTCACCGAGCCCGAGGCCGGCGCCTGCGTCAGCGGCGCCCGAGCGCTCGTGGGAACGGTCCCGGCCCTCCCGCGGCGCGTCCCGCTCAGCGCCCCGCCACCGGGCGCACCCGGCTCGCCGCCTCGCGTGCGACGCCGCGGGCGGAGTCGGCATCGTCGGCCCGGGCCAGCGCCACGCCCATGCGCCGCTTCTGGAAGGACTCGGGTTTGCCGAAGAGGCGGATGTCGGTGCCGGGCAGCGCGAGCGCGTGGGCCACCCCTTCGAAGGCAATGCCGCGGGCATCGAGCCCGCCGTAGATCACCGCGCTCGCGCCCGGGCAGCGCAGCGAGACATCCACCGGCAATCCGAGGATGGCGCGGGCATGCAGCTCGAACTCGGACTGATGCTGGGTGCACATCGTGACCATGCCGGTGTCGTGGGGACGGGGGCTGACCTCCGAGAACCAGACCTGATCGCCGGCAACGAAGAGTTCCACGCCGAACAGGCCGCAGCCGCCCAGGCTGTCGGTGACGCGGGCCGCGATCTCGCGGGCGCGCGCGAGGGCGGCCGGCGGCATGGCCTGCGGCTGCCAGCTCTCGACATAGTCGCCCGCCACCTGCCGGTGGCCGATCGGCTCGCAGAAATGGGTGCGGATTCGGCCATCAGCGTCGCGCGCCCGCACGGTGAGCAGGGTGATCTCGTACTCGAAGCGGATGAAGCCCTCGACGATCACCCGGCCGCTGTCGACACGCCCGCCGGTGGCGGCGTAGGCCCAGGCCGCGTCGATGCCCGCCGCGTCATCGACCCGCGATTGTCCCTTGCCCGAGGAGGACATCACCGGCTTGACCACACAGGGATAGCCCAGGCCGGGCTCGCCGGTTGTGCCCTCGATGGCGGCGCGCAGCTCGGCGAGGCTGTCGGCGAAGCGGTAGGGGGAGGTCGGCAGGCCGAGTTCCTCGGCGGCCAGCCGCCGGATGCCTTCCCGGTTCATGGTGAGCCAGGCGGCCCGCGCGGTGGGGATCACGGCGAGGCCCGCCTCGCGCTCGAGCGCCATGAGGGTGGGGGTGGCGATGGCCTCGATCTCCGGAACCACCAGATCGGGCTTCTCGCGCTCGATGAGGGCGCGCAGCGCCGCCGGGTCGGTCATGTCGATGACATGGTGGCGATGAGCCACCTGATGGCCGGGCGCATCCGGATAGCGATCGACGCCGATCACCTCCACGCCGAGGCGCTGGAGCGCGATGATCACTTCCTTGCCGAGCTCTCCGCAGCCGAGCAGCATGACCTTGACGGCCGAGGCGGACAGCGGCGTGCCGAGCACCGGCGGGTGGGCGAGGGACATGGCGGACTCCGCGTCAGGCCGACGGGATGAAATCAGGGTCATCCTGGTGCTTGCGCTCGAACTGGATGAACTCGTAGTAGCCGCAGCGCGAGCCGTTCGGGTACTGGCGGCAGACGGCCGGCCTGGCGGCGTAGACCGTGCACCGGCGCTCGGTGGTGTCGAAGAAACGGCAGATCGAGCCGTACACCGTGTCCTTGCGGTGGCGCAGGATGCGCTCGGGCGTGCCGTCGTCATCGTAGAAGCGGGTGAACTTGCGGCCGGCCTCCTCGACGGTGAGCGAGAAGTGCTTCGCGAGGCGCCGCAGATCGGCGTCCTTGACCTCGATGCGGGGATAGCTGCAGCAATAGCCGGGGCAGCGGCTGCAGTCATAGCGGATGGGCTTGGCGGTCATGAAGGAGGCCTGTGGTGGATGCCGACCGCGGCAGTTTATCGAAGCCGGGCCTGCCGCAGCGCCTGACGCAGGAAGCGCTCCGGCGCGAGCGCGCGGATGAGATCCGCTTCGAGCGGTGGCGCGCGTCCCTCGACCAGATCGGCGAGCAGCTCCGCCCCCAGGATGGACCAGAGCAGTCCGCGCGCGCCGAGCGCGACATGCGCGTACAGCCCGGGCAGGACGGGCAGGGGCAGGCGGTCGTTGCGCGTGAAGGCATCGGCGTCGCGACGGATCCGCTCCTCGTCAGGCACGGAGCCGATCAGCGGCAGGCGGTCCGCGGCGGCATGACGCCAGCCCTCGAAGACGCCCACCGGCCGCGGCGCCTCCCGGGAAAGCGCGGGCAGCATGGCCGTCAGCCGGGACAGGTCGGGGGCCTCACCGCCGGGGTCTGCCAGGCCGACCAGCGCCGCGCCGTCGCTCAAGGGGCAGGCATACGCGCCGCCGCCGATCACGCTGCGCAGGCCGCGCAGGGCGGGCGAACTCAGCGCGATCGCCCGGCCCCGGCGGCTTTGCAGCGTGAGGCTGCGCAGGCCCGCCAGCCGCGGTCCGTCGCCGGCATTGGCCAGGATGACCACGGGCGCGCGGGCGATCGCGGCGGCATCGGCGCCGTACACCGCCCAGCGATCATCCTCCCGGCGCAGGCCGAGCACCCGCGCGCCGAACACCGGGCGGACGCGGGTTGCCTCCGACAGCCAGTCGCGACACAGCTCGGCAGGCCGGGCCATTCCGCAGGTGGGCAGCCACAGCCCGCCGCGCGCCACGCGCGCGCCACAGAGGTCGGCCGCCTCGTCCCGGGTGAGCGGGATCGCGAGCGCGCGCGCGGCATCGCCCAGCGCCCGGACCGAGCGCTGCTGATCGGTCTGTTCGTCCTCGCTCATCGCCATCTGGAAGCGGCCGATCGGCGCATCCATTCGCCAGGGCCGCGACAGCCAGAGCGCGTGCCGGCTGAGGCGGGCGGTAGGGTTGTCATCCGGTGACAGGTGAAGATGGTCGGCGAGCAGGGGCTGCCCGGAGCCCGGCTGGGGCCGGGCAGCGGCGTCGATCAGGTCCACCTGCCAGCCGCGGGCGGCGAAGACCGCGGCGCAGGCGCTCCCGGCGAGGCCGGCGCCGACGATGGCCACCTGTCGGGCGGCAGGGGCGGGTGCAGGGCTGTGGGTCGCGTTCAGGCGGCTGAGCGAGCGACCAGGATGCCAGAGGCGCCAGCCGGAGGGCCCGGCGGCATCCGACGCGGTCCAGCCCTGTTCGGCGAGCGCCTGCGAGCCGCCCGACTCCCCATCCCGAGCGGCCACGCTGCCACCGGCGGCCAGCAGGCGGGCCAGGGCTCGGGGCACGCCGTGTCGGCTGGCGACGGCCGCGGCGCTCGTGGGTTGCGCGGTGCCGCCGGCCGAGGCCTGGAGAACGATCAGGTCGGCGGCAAGCGCCAGCCGGGGCAGCACGCGCTCGGGATCCCCCACGGCAAGGACGAGCCGCAGCGCGGAGCCCGTGCCGCCTTGCGGAGTGCTCAGGGTGAGTCGGTGCAGCCCGGGCAAGGGCGCCGGCCAGTCGGTCCAGGGGGCGGCGCCAAGCAGATCCCGGCTGTCCCGGGGGAGGCCTGGCCAGGCGGCGGCGAGCATGGCGGCGTCGGGCGGCGATGGATCGCAGATCACCAGGTCGATGCCGGCAGCACGCGGGGCGCGGGCGGACAACGGCTCGGACAGGAGCCCGGCAATCAGGCCGGTCATCGCGCCGATGTCGCCGCCGCCGACGAGCAGCAGCGCCGCCGGCCGGCCCGGCAGGGCCCTGGCGGCAATCCGTGTCTGGAAAAGGCCCGCCAGGACGCTCGCGTGGTTCGGGCTCATCGGGGCCGGTCAGTCCGCTGCGTCGGCGCAAGCGTTCGCAGGTGAGACCGAAGAAATCGAGTCATTGCATCAGTAATATGACGGATTACAGCAAAAATCTGACTAAAAGGCCTGCCATGGAAGACACCCCCGGTCTGCAGGAGGAGATCGCCGAGCTGAAGGCCCGCTTGAAGGACACCCGCGAACTCTATCGCGAGGTCTGCGTGCTCCTGTTTTTCCGGCATGGCATCACGCCCACCGCCAACCGCCTGTACCAGCTGGTGCGGCGCGGCAGCATGGGCACGCCGGCCGAGGTTCTGCGCCAGTTCTGGCAGTCGCTTCGGGAGCGCTCCCGGGTGCGGCTCGACCACCCGGAGCTGCCCGCCGAGTTTCGGGAACTTGGCGGGGAGGTGCTCTCGACGCTGTGGACCCGGGCGCTCGCGCTGGCCCAGGCCGAGCTCTCGCCCCTGACCGACGAGGCGCGCCAGGCCCGGGACGAGGCCGCGCAGCTGCAGGCCGCCACCCGGACCGAACTGGCTGCCCTGCGCGAGCGGGTGAGCATGCTCGAGGCCCAGCTGCAGATGGCGCTGGCCCGCGAAATGGAGTCGGCGCGCGAGCTGGCCACCAATCAGGGACGCTTCGCATCGATGACCGAAATGCTGCGCGACAGCGGGCAGGAGATGCTGGTGCTGCGGCAGGAGCTCGCCCGCGCGCAGCGCGATGTCGCGCGGGCCGTGGGCGAGGCCAATGCCCTGCGGGTCCAGCTCGGGCTGCTCGCCACCCGGGGCCGCCGGCCGGTGCCGGGGCTGCCCGGCGCGGCCGATCCGGGGCAGGAGCCGCTCGAGCTCGAGGACACGCCCTCGGTATCATCCCCGGCTGACCCGACCGCCCCCGATGAGCCCCGTCGCCATGACTGACGCCCAGCCCGCCCGTTCGACCACCCTGACCATTCGCCCGCTGTCGCGGGTGATACCGTCGCAGGCCACCGCCGACGGCGCCGGCGTGCGGCTGCGGCGAAGCATCGGCGCGCATCCCGGCGCCCGGCTGGATCCGTTCCTGATGCTTGATGAGTTCTCGTCCGATGACGCGGCCGACTACATCGCCGGATTCCCCGCGCATCCGCACCGCGGCTTCGAGACCGTCACCTACATGCTCGACGGGCACATGCGGCATGAGGATCACCTCGGCAACCGCGGGCATCTCACCCCCGGCTCGGTCCAGTGGATGACCGCCGGCCGCGGCATCATCCACTCGGAGATGCCCGAACAGGAAAGCGGCCGCATGCGCGGCTTCCAGCTGTGGGTGAACCTGCCCGCCCGCCTGAAGATGCAGCCGCCGTGGTACCGGGACATCGCGCCGGCCGAACTGCCGGTGGCGGCCTTGCCCGGCGGGGGGCGCGTCAAGGTCATCGCCGGCGAGCTGGAAGTCGATGGCCAGCGGCACACCGGCCCGATCGCGGGCGAGCGCTTCGCCGACAGCACCGACCCGCTGTACTGGGATATCCACCTGCCGCCCGGCGCCGTGTTCAGTCAGCGCCTGCCCGGCGGCCATCAGGGCTTTCTCTATCTCTACGAAGGGGAGGCCAGCGTCGGGCATCCCGCGGCCTTGCGGGCGCTGCCGCCCCGCGCGGCGGGCGTGCTCGGCGAGGGGGACGCGGTGCGCATCGTGGCGGGTTCCCGCGAGGCCCGGGTCCTGCTGATCGCCGGCAAGCCGCTGCGCGAGCCGGTCGCGCAGTACGGCCCCTTCGTGATGAACACCCAGGACGAGCTGCGTCAGGCCCTCGCCGATCTGCAGGCCGGGCGTCTGGCGCTGCCGGCGGACTGAACCGGCGCGGCCGGTCGGCAGGCGGTTCGGCCGCGACCGCCCGGCGGATGAACCGGCGCAGGCTGCCCGCGGATTGATCGCGCTCAAGGCGCTTCAGCCCCGACGCGCGGACGATCCGATCACGGCCCGACCCGGGCTTCCTGGGGCTTTGCGTCCGCCACGCCGTGTCAGTCAGCCTCTCCGCGCCCGCATCGACCCGAGTCGCCTCCTCCTCGGACGAGGCGCTCGCCTCGCGGGAGCCCCGCCTCGTCGGCGGGCTGGCGCTGCTGGGCGCGGCGGCGCTGGCGCTGGGGCTCGCCCTGCTGGGCCAGTGGGGGGCGGGCGGGCATCCGCTGCTCCCCGGCCTGCCGCTGCTCGTGCTCAGCGGCCCGCTCGGGCTGGCGATCGCGATCCGGCTGGCGGGCGGGAGGGCGGTGCTGGCGATCCTGGCGTCGGCGCTGATCCTCGGCGTCGCCGCGCGGCTGGCCGGCGCGCCCGATGCGCAGTCGGCAGCGCTGGCGGGCGTGCTGGCCGCCGAGCACTGGCTCGGCTGGCGGTTGCTGCGGCGTGGACGCCTCGCGCAGCGGCGGCTGACCGGTCCGGTGGCCTTCGTGCGCTTTCTGGCGGTCGCCGCGGTGGTGCCGCCGCTTCTGGGGGCGAGTCTGCTCGCGGTCTGGCTGGCCCCGCCGCCGGGCGGCGACTTCCGCCTGATCTGGCTGAGCTGGTATGCCGCCTCGGCGGTGGGCACGGTCGTCGGCCTGCCCGGCTGGATCAGCGCGCTGGACAACCCTGCGCCCGAGCGCTGGCGACCCTGGGTCGATCCGGCAAACCTGCTGCGCGCCGTCATGGTGGCGGGCGCCGTCTGGCTGGCGATCCTGCGGCTGCCCCAGCCGCAGGTGCATGTCGCTGGCGTGATGGCCTTCGTGGCGGTTCGCGCCGGTTTGCCGGCGGTGGCCGGCCTGGCCTGCGCGGTGGCGGCGCTGTCGGTGGCGCTCGATGCGCTGGGCTGGCTGCCGGTGGCGAGCGGCGGGTCGAGCACCGCGCTGCTCTCTGGCGAGCCGGCGCTCACCGCGGCGTTGGCCGGCGTTCTCGCCTTCCACCTGCCGCTGATGGTGGCGGTGGTGCCCCCCATGCTGCTGGCGGTGCTGATCGCGCGGGCCGGCCGACGATCGGCGTTGTCGCAGGCCCGCGACCGGGCCCGCTACCGGCGCCTGTGGCTGCGGGCCCCGGTGATGATGGTCTGGCTGGACCTGAGCGGGCGGGTGATGGCGGTGAGCGAACGCTGGTTGCTCGATACCGGCCGGTTGCGCAGCGAGGTGCTCGGACGCCTCTTCAGCGAGTTCATCGCGCCGCCCGACGCCGCGCGGCTGGCTCAGCGCTGGCGAACGCTGCAGGCGGGCACCGCCGAGCCCGCCGCGCGCGGACTCGAGCGAGACGACAGTGCCGAGGACGAGTTCGACCTGCGGCATGCCGATGGCCGCTGCCTGCGGGTCAGTGCCCGTTCGCGGGTGGAGCACGATCCGGACGGACGGGTGAGCGGGGTGCTGCTCGCCCTGACCGATGTCACCGAGCAGCGGCGGCTGGAGGCCCTGCTGAGCGCGCAGGCCCGCGAGCGGATCGACGCCGCCGAGAAGGCCGCCGCCCGCATGGCGCACCTCGCCCAGCATGACCCGCTCACCGGGCTGCCCAACCGGCTGCTGTTCCTCGATCGGTTGCGTCAGGGATTGCGGGGAGCGCGTGGCCAGCCGCGGGGCCTCGGCCTGATCTTCATCGACCTCGACCACTTCAAGCGCGTCAACGACGAGCATGGCCATGCGGTGGGCGATGCGCTGCTGTGCGCGGTGGCCGAGCGCCTTCGCGGCCAGCTGCGCGACAGCGACACCTTGTGCCGGCTCGGCGGCGACGAGTTCGTGGTGCTGCTGCCCGGGGTGACGCAGCGGGCGCGGGTGGCGGAGGTGGCGGGCAAGCTCATGGCCGCCGCCGCCGAGCCCTATCGCCTCGGCGGATCCACGCTCGCCGTCACCTTCAGCGGCGGCATTGCGCTGGCGCCCGAGGATGGCGAGGAGCCCCAGGCGCTCATGGATTGCGCCGACGCCGCGATGTACCGGGCCAAGCGGGCCGGCCGCAACCGGGTGGGCGGCGCGGGCGATCCGGGGGCATCGGCCATGCCGCGCCCGGACGCCGGCGCCCCGCTGCAGCCGGCGCTCAGCGACCGGTGAACTGCGGCGGCCGCTTCTCCATGAAGGCGCGCGCGCCCTCGCGGTAGTCGTCGCTGCGGCCACAGGCCTGAACGGCCTCGCGGGCTGCCGCGTACTTCTGCGCCACGGCCTCGGCGCTGGCCGGCGCGCCGCGGGCGTAGAGCAGGGCGTCCATCGAGCGCTTGGCGGCGGTCTGCGTCAGGGGCGCGTTCGCCGCGATGCTCTCGGCGAGCGTCGCCACCGTGGCATCGAGCTCGGCGGCAGTCGTCACCTGCAGCACGAAGCCCATGGCCAGCGCGTCGGCCGCGCCGAAGATTCGCGCGGTGTAGAAGAGCTCCAGGGTGCGCTGCGGGCCGACCAGGGCCAGAAACCGCGCCGTGCCGGCGGTGCTGTAACCCAGGCCCAGGCGCGCGGCCGGCATCCGGAAACGCGCGTCGTCGGTGCAGATGCGCAGGTCGCAGGAGGCTGCCAGTCCGAGGCCGCCGCCCATGCAGATGCCGCGGATCTTGGCGATGGTGGGCTTGCGGTTCTCGATGGGGGCGCGGTAGCCGGCGTCGACCGCAGTCTCGTAGAGGGCGCGCGCGGACTGCTCGGTTCGGTTGCTCTCGAACTGGGAGATGTCGGCGCCCGACACGAAGGCCCGGTCGCCGTCACCTTCGAGCACGATCACGCGGATCGCGGGATCGTCGTCGAGCTCGGCGATCGCGGCCGGCAGCGCCTGCCACATCGACAGGCTCATGGCGTTGAACTTCGCCGGGTTGGACAGCACGACGGTACCGACCGCACCCTGGCGGCGGATGATGACTTCGGGCATGGGCACTCCGGGAACAAGGGAATTCGGGCCATTCTGGCACGCCGCTGGCGCGGGGCCGTTCCGGTGACGCGGCCATGCCGCCTGCTGGTGCGATCTCCCGCCGATGCTTGGCGAGCGTCGCGCGCTGGTCGACAATGCCATCACCATGAAGCGCAGCACGCTCTACAGCGCGCGCGGCGGTCCGCGGCGACCCACCGCAACCGGCGCGAGCGGCCAGGCCCGTCCGCCCCGGACCGACCCGGTCGTTGCGCCTGCTGCCGGGTCAGCCATCCCTCCCGGCGGGTCGCCCGCTGCCAGCCCATCGCTGCCGTCGGGCGCGTTGCCGGCTGGCTCGCCCATCCCCGCGCGCGCGGTGGTCGCGCCGGTCTCCCGATTGCGACGCCTCGGGCGGCAGCTGCGCACGCCGGGCATGGCGGCAGCCGCCGCGCTGCTGATCGCGCTGGGCGCGCTCGGGCTGACGCTGCACGCCCGGTTCGCCCCCGCGCCCGATCCCCTGGCCGGCGACGCCTTTCAGGAGGCCATGGCCCGCGGGCTCGAGAAACTCACGCTGCCGTCACAGGCCGCCCGGGCCCATGAGGTGATCCGGCCCTCGGTGGTTCTGGTGGAAGCCATCCGCGAACCGCGGCCCGCCAGGCCCGCCGGCCGGAACAAGGCGGGCGAGGCCAGGCCCGAGCCCCGGGGCGACGAGGGCCAGG
>JAGWVN010000177.1 GCA_018970865.1 Betaproteobacteria bacterium | reverse complement strand
GGCGCCGGGCCCGGCCCGCGCGCGGCCGGCGCGGGCTGCACCCGCGGCTCGGCCCGCAGGCGGAAGCCCTCGGGCTTGAGGGTGAGGGTTTCCTTGACCGCGAGGCGATAGTCGTCCGGGTCGCTCAGCGCGAAGCGCTTGAGGATCATCGCCAGCGCGAGCTTGGCCTCGGTGATCGCGAACTGCTGGCCCAGGCAGGCCCGCTCGCCGTTGCCGAAGGGCTTGTAGGCATGAGGATGGTGGCTGGCGCGGGCCTGCGGCAGGAAGCGGTCGATGTCGAAGTGCTCGGGCCGGGCCCAGTGGCGCGGATTGCGCTGCAGGGCCGGCAGGAACACCACCACGCGCTGACCCGCGGGCAGCCAGTAGCGCCCGCCGAGCTGGGTGTCTTCCACGGGTGCCACTGCATAGGAGGGCGCGGTGGGCCACAGCCGCAGGGTTTCGCGCAGCACCCGCTCGAGGGTCTCCAGCCGGGCGATGTGCTCGAAGGCCGGCTCGGCGCCGGCCGGGATCACGCGGTCGACCTCGGCATAGCAGCGGGCCAGGGTCTCGGGGTGACGCATCAGCAGGTAGAGCGCGAAGGTGAGCGTGCCGCTGGTGGTCTCGTGGCCGGCGATCAGGAAGGTGATCACCTGCGAGCGGATGTTCTCGTCATCGAGCGGCTCGTCGGTGAGCGGGTCGCGGGCCTGCAGCATCAGGTCGAGCAGGTCGCGCTGGCCGCCGCTGGCCGCAGGCTGGTTGCGCCGCGCGCGGATCACCTCGTCGACCAGCGCATGCATGGTGCCGATGTCGAGCGCCATGCGCGCCTTCTCGGCGTTCATGAACTGGTTCTGGATGGGCAGCCGGGTGATGCGCGCCATGACCGTCTCGAGCACCGATCCCATGGCGCCCAGGAAGGGATGCAGCTGCTCGTGCTCGAAGGAATTGAAGCGGTAGCCGAAGCCGGCCAGCGAGATGGTGTCCAGCGTGAGCCGGGTCATGTCGTCGGCCACCGGGATGTCGGACTCGGGTCCGCGGCGGGTCCAGCACTGCGCAAGCTGCTCGGCCACTTCCAGCATGAACGGGAAGTAGCCCTTCATGGCCCGTTGCCCGAAGGCCGGCATCAGGATGCGGTGGGCCTTGCCCCAGTTGGGCTCGTCGCCATGCGCGGTGAACAGGCCGTCGGTGGCCAGCTTGCGCAGGGTGGAGAGCGGCGGGCCGATGGTCTTCCGGAAGCGCCGGGGGTCCGAGAGCTCGGCCACCAGGTCGGCGTCGAACACGAAGGGCAGGCGGTGGCCGGCGAAATCCAGCGCCAGGATGCCGTCGAACCGCGCGCTCATGGCCAGCAGGTACTGCGTCAGCCGCGCCTTGGGGATGTGCAGCAGGTTGCCCAGGAAGGGCAGGCCGGGCGGGGTGGGAATGTCTCGGACGGTGAGTGGCGCGTTCATGGCTTATCTGACATCAAGTGATGTCACTTTAGGGGCGAGGGGTTTTGATGTCAACATCGGGGGCATGAGCGGCACCGCCAGATCCACGCCCGGTCGCGCAGCCGCGGCCTCGAGCGCCCGCGGGTCCGCGCCGGCGCGCGCCCCGGCGCGTCGCGCCTACGGTGGGGTGAGCGAGCTCGAACGCCGCCAGGCCCGTCGCGAGCGCCTGCTCGATGCCGGGCTGGAGATCATCGGCGCCCAGGGCTACGCGGCGGCTACGCTGCGCGCGGTCTGCGCCCAGGCCGGCCTCACCGAGCGCTACTTCTACGAGTCGTTCGCCAACCGCGAGGCGCTGCTCGCGGGTGTCCACCAGCGCATCATCGAGGAACTGCGCGCGGCGCTTACCCAGGCCTTCACCGCCGGCGAGCCGAGCGCGCCGGCGCGGGCCCGCGCGGGCCTGGCGGTGTTCTTCGGCATGCTGCGCGCCGATCCGCGCAAGGCCCGGGTGCTGCTCTTCGAGGTGCTGGGCGTGAGCCCCGAACTCGACCGGCAGCATCAGCAGGCCGCGCAGGTCTTCCTGCGCTTCGTGATCGAGGCCTTCCGGCCGGTGATGGGTCAGCGCCTGCCCGAGCAGGCCAGCGAGTCGATGGTTTTCACCGGCCTGGTGGGCGCGGTGTTCCATGTGGCCATCCGCTGGCACCTCGGCGGCTATCACATGCCGGTCAGCCGGGTGGTGGAGAGCTGCCTGGTGCTGTTCGGGGCGCTGTCGCGGGAGGGGTGAGCGCAGCCAGGAAAAGGCAAGACAATGCAGCTGCATTCCATTTGAAGGGTAATTGCATTACCATGCGAAGTACCCCCGGTTTGACCTGCGAGCGCCATGCCAGCCACCCTCGACGCCGAATCCACATTGACCGACCGCTACCAGACCACGGTGCCGGAAACCGTGCGTCGCGCCCTGAGGCTGGGCAAGCGCGACAAGATCCGCTACAGCATCCGCCCGGGCGGGGAGGTGGTGCTGACCCGCGCTGCCGGGCACGACGGTGATGACCCGGTGCTCGGGCACTTCCTGAGCTTCCTGGCCCGCGACATGGCCAGCCACCCGGAGCGCCTGCGGGCGGTTGATGCGGGCCTTGTCGAGCGGCTGCGCGCACTCGTCAGCGGCATGGAGGTCGATCTCGAAGGCGCTCTGTCGGCAGACGATGAATGAGCAGGGGCAAGCCCGCGCCACTGGTCATTCACGGCTGGGCGATCTTTGCCCACCCGCTGTTCCTTGCGCAGATCGAAGCGCTAGCGCATCGCGTCGAGGGCCTCAGACAGCAGGATCCCGCCGGGTACATGAAGAAAAACGCCAGCAAGCGGCTGGCGGCGATCACCCGGCTCGCGTTCGAAATCGTCCCGCAAGACCCGGCCCGTCCTGAGTACCGGCAAGGCAACACTCTGGGCAACGAGCACAGGCACTGGTTCCGGGCGAAATTCTTCCAGCAGTACCGGCTGTTCTTTCGATTTCACGCGACCAGCAGGGTGATCGTATTCGCATGGGTCAACGACGAGAGCACCCGGCGTGCCTATGAGAGCAGCGACGATGCCTATCGGGTGTTTCGCAGGATGCTTGAAAGCGGCCATCCGCCGGACGACTGGGGCGAGTTGATGGCCGAGGCCCAGGCGGAGGCGGCACGCCTGCAGCGGTTCGTCTCTGGCGCGGCGCCCTGCTGACCGGCGCCGGCGATCGCGCTGCTCAGACCTTCACCGGCGGCTGCGTCTGGCTGCGCGTGGCGGTGAACTCGGCGTCGGGCATGGCCAGCATGCGGCGGTAGGCGTCGGCGGGGTAGTGCATGTGCGGGCGCGCCGGGTCGATCGGCGGCTGCGGCACCGAGCCGCCCTCGCCGGCATAGGCGGCGGGCTTGCGGTAGCGGGCGAGTTCCTCGGGGCTGATGCCGGCGAGCGCCACCACCTCGGGATCGATCCAGGCACGCGCGTCGATCGGTTCGTGCGAGGTGGAGATTTCCAGCGTGAGCAGCTCCGGCCCGGCGAAGTAGATCGACAGGCAGAAGCCGTGGTCGATCGGCCCGATCACATTCACGCCGCGCGAGCGGATGCGATCGCGCAGCGCGAGCAGGTCCTCGGGGCTGTCGACATTGAGCGCCAGGTGCTGCAGGGTGCCCGGCGCGCTCGGGTTGCCGGCGGTGCCGGAGTGGCTCACCCCGAGCACCGGCGCGATGCCGGCGATCTGCGGCGACTGCACGAAGGCGATCGAGCAGTGGTCGTTGAGCTTCAGGAAGCCGTGCCACGCGCCCTTCACGCCGTGCATCCAGTAGAGCGCCACCAGCTCCATGCCGAGCACATCGGTGAAGAATTCGATCTGCTGCTTGATGTCGGCGGTGCACAGGGCAAGGTGATGCACGCCGTTGGGTCGCGGGCTGGCGGCCGGGTCAGGGTGGCGGGGGCTGGCGGGCTGGCTCATGCGG
>JAGWVN010000059.1 GCA_018970865.1 Betaproteobacteria bacterium | reverse complement strand
GGTGTTCGAGCCGCCGGTGATCGCCATCGGATCGGCGTAGATGCGGGCCGCGGCCTCGGGCTCGAGGTAGGCCGCCGACATGCCCGAGCCGGCGCCGATCATCACGCACCAGCCCGCCGAGGCATCGGCCCGGGCGACCGCCTCGATGGTGTCCATCATCTCGGCCGCCGGCAGCTCGAGCCCGCCGATGCGCCGCGGCACGGCCATGCGGTAGAAGCCGGCGCGCGCGAACTGCTCGGCGATGTCGGCAGGCAGGCGCCGGGCCCGCTCGATGTCGGCGGCGCGGCTGCGCAGCATGGGCTGCAGGGCGCGGGCTGCGCTCAGGGTGTCCTGGGTGACCGGATGGAGGGATGCCATGGCGGGAGTCCGGGTTGATCGCGCCGGCCGGGAGGGCCCGGGCGCGCGCGGGGATGGCCGCATCTTGCGCCGGATCGCGCGACCGGTGCGAGTCTTCCGGATTGGCCGCGGGGCCGTTTTCCGTGCACCCGCCGACCCTGGCACGCCCGGCTGCGCCGGGCCGGCGGGTGCGCTGTGTATGCTCGACGGTCATGTCCTTCACGCTCACCGCCGAGCAGCGTCGCATCCTGATCTGGATGTGCGTGTTCATCGGCGTGAACCAGCTTGGGTTCGGCGCGATGATCCCGGTGCTGCCGCTCTACGCGCAGGCCTTCGGCGTGCCCGCCTCGGCGATCGGCATGACCATCGCGGTCTACGGCTTCTCGCGCATGCTCTCCGCCATGCCCGCGGGCCGGCTGTGCGATCGCCGCGGTCGCCGGCAGTCGATGGCGCTGGGCGGCGTGATCTGCGCGCTGGGCAATCTCTGGTGCGCGCTGGCGGGCAGCTTTCCGGAGTTCGTGCTGGCCCGCTTCCTGGCCGGCCTGGGCGCGGGCTGGGTGCAGGTGGTGGGCAACATCGTGCTGGCCGACATCAGCACGCCGGCGCAGCGCGGCCGGATGATGTCCATCTACCAGGGCACCTTCCTGTTCTCGGTGGGCGTGGGGCCCTTTCCGGGCGGTCTGCTTGCCGAGCACTTCGGTCTGGCCGCGCCCTTCGCGGTCTACGCCGCAGCTACCGCGCTGGCCGGGGTGTTCGCCTGGTTCACCGTGCCCGAGACCCGCAGCTTCACCGCCGACGGCCGTCCGGCGGTGCTGCCGCCCTCGGTGCCGTTCGCGGCGCAGATGCGGCTGCTCGCCTCCAGCACCGGCTTCATGCTGGTCTGTCTGGTCGGCCTGATCAACGCGGTGGTGCGCACCGGGGCGCTGTTCAATGTGGTGCCCCTGCTGGCCGCGAGCAAGCTCGGCATGGGGCCCGGGCAGGTCGGCGGCCTGCTGGCCTTCGGCAGCGTGGTCGGCCTGCTGGCCAGCTATCCGGCCGGCGCGCTGGCCGACCGATTCGGGCGCAAGCCGATCATCGTGCCCTCGGCGCTGGTCACCGCGCTGTCCTTCGTGGTGTTCTTCGCCGCGCCCTCCCTGATCTGGTTCGGCGTGGCCTGCCTGCTCTGGGGCGTGGCCTCGGCCGTCAACGGCGCCGCGCCCGCGGCCTACGCCGCCGACAATGCCCAGCCCGGCATGAACGCGGCCGCGATGAGCGGCTATCGCATGCTCTCCGATGTCGGTTATGTCATCGGCCCGATCGGGCTGGGGCTGGTGGTCGACGGCCTGGGCGCCGAGGCCGCGCTCGCGGCCGCGGCGGTGCTGGTGGGCGGGGTCGGGCTGCTGTTCGGCCGGTACGCGCCGGAGAGCTGGCCGAGGCCAGGGGCGCGTTGATTCATCGCCACGGCGTGCCAAATTTGGCGATGCGCGTGCTCAAAGGTCGTGTTATCAGTCAGGGGATCTCGCTCTGGCATTGGCGACCAGTCATCCACGTTTCCCTGCCCGGAGCACCCATCCCACAGGAAATGTCGTGCACGGCGCCAACCCCGGTGAGTACCCGATTGTCGCAACCGAGGGGCGCCGCCACCTGACGCTGCTGTTCGCAGACCTGTCGGGGTCGACCGCCCTGGCTGCGGCGCTCGAGGCCGAGCAGTTCGCCGCGCTGATGCAGCGGCTGTCCGAAGTCTTCAAGGAGGTGATACCACGATACCTGGGCCTTGTCGCACGGATACAGGGCGACGGGGTGCTGGCGGTTTTCGGGCTCGACCATGCCCGCGAGGACGATGGGTGTCGCGCGGTCGAAGCGGCGCTCGAATTGCATGCCAGCGTCTCCCGACTTGCTGATGAACTCGGCTTCCCGCTTCCGAGGCCGCTGATGCTTCACAGCGGTATTCACGCCGGCATGGTGTTGCTGCAGGTCGGAGACATCGAGCGGGGTCGGGTCGAGACGCTGGGTAACGTGCCCAACATTGCCTCCCGGCTCTCTGATGAGGCCGCGCCGGGAGACATCCTCGTGTCCGAGGATACCCTCGGGCCGTATGCCGCGCGATTCGAGCTCTCCGGGAGCCGCCGGCTTGATTTCGGATTTCTCCCGGCGCCGCTGACCGTCCTTTCCGTCAAGGGGCGCGCGGTCGGGGCCCGGGATCTCGCTCGCCCCGCGGGGCGGGCTCGGTTCATCGGCCGAGAGATCCATCTGGCGCGCCTTGCGCGCGCACTGGAAGTGGCGCGGAACGGCCGTATGCAGCGACTGATGGTCTGCGGCGCACCCGGCCTCGGCAAGACGCGACTGATTCGCACCTTTCTCGAGCGCAGTGCCGGGCATGGCTGCGAGGTTCTCAGCGGTGCCTGTGACAATCTGGACATCCCGGTGCCCATGGCGCCGTTTGCACAGATCGTTCGACAGCGGCTGGGTGCGGGTTCCGGGACGATCGCTGAAGGGAACAGGGATCGGATCGCGGCGGAGCTTCGAGCGATCGCTCCCCATCTCGAATTGCTTGCCGACGACCTCAGTCGCCTGTGCGCGATCGGCGTACTGCCGGTGCCGAACCCTGACGGCGGCAAGAGCCCCACCGCGGGCCTTAGCGCAGCGATCATCCGTTTCCTTCGCGAACTCGCTCGGCATGCCACCGTGGTGCTGTTCATCGATGACTGGCACTGGGCCGACGATGCCAGCCACCACATCCTTGCCGAACTGATCGATGCGGACCTGCCATCCCTGCTTCTTTTGCTGACCAGCCGTGATGATGGCGAGGCGCGTGATGGCCTTGCCCTTCGACTGGATCGCATCGCGCTGCAGCCGATGTCCGAGGCGGAGTCCGCATCCACCGTCGCCAGGCTCATGCCGGGCGCCGATCCCTTCATCGTCGAACGGATCTGCCGCTTTGCCGGCGGCAATCCCCTGTTCATCGAGGAGCTGTGCCACCGTGCGGCCCGGGACCCCGGCTTTCTGTTCACCGGCGAGTCGCCGCATACCGGAAGCGCGTGGATCGAGAACCTGATCGTCTCGCGCCTCGATCGTCTGTCCGAGCGCGAGGTCACGGTGTTGCGTGCCGCGGCAATCATTGGCATGACGGTTCCGGAGTGGCTGCTGCACCGGATCTGCGAGGAATCGACAGAGCCTGAAGTGCTGCGTGCCTTGCAGCGCGCCGACTTTCTGTTCCCCGCCGACATTGGCGGCACCCTCCAGTTCAAGCACCGCATCACCCGCGATGTCGTGTACCAGGCGATCGGCTTGTACCAGCGCCGTGAACTGCACGCACGGGTTGCCGGGGTTCTGCATGGCATGGCAACGAGCGCCGATGCACTGGCCGATGCCAGCGAGGCGCTCGCCTCCCATTACGGGGCATGCGGCGATCACAGGCAGGCAGCAGAATTCGCATTGATGGCGGGGCAGCGCGCCATGGCGGTGTCCGCGCTCGACAGGGCCCAGTCGCAGTTTCGGGTAGCCCTGAACGCCATGGATCGCGCGGGAGTGGCCAGCGTCGATCCCAGGCGCTGGGTGGCGGCACTGCAGGGGTTGGGCCTTGCGTGCGTCTTCGACCCATGGCGTATGGACCTGCCCTGGTTCGACCGGGCGCTGAAGCGCGCCCGCGAGGGTGGCAACATGGGCCTGGAGTTGCACGCGAGCTACTGGTTGTCCTATCTGCACTATGCGCTGGGCGATCAGCGGGAGTCGCTGACCTGGTGCGAGCGGTCCCTGAAGCTCGCCGAAGCAGTCGCCGACGAGCGCCTGCGGGTGCAGCTGCAGGCCACCCGTGGGCAGGCGCTGGCCGCAGCCGGTCGAGCCGCCGAGGCCCTCCCTCTGCTCGATGCGGCCGCACAGGCCAAGCGTGCCAACCGCACTGGCATGCGTACTTCGGTGGGTCTGGCCTACACGCTCGCCGTCAAGGCAACTGTGCTCGGCGATCTGGCGCGTTTCGACGACGCAGCACACGGCTTTGATGAAGCGCGCGACATGGTCGGCGGAGCTCAGCACGAGGTCGGCGCCTCGGTCGAGGGGCTGCGTGCGGTGGTGTTGCTGTGGCAGGGGCGGTGGGAGGAGGCCGTCGAGGCGGCGCAGCGATGTCAGCGCATCGGGGAGCATGTGCGCAGTCTGTTCACCACCACGATGGGCCGAGCGGCAGGTGCCTATGGCACCTGGATGGCCAGTCGGGATGAGTCTGCTGTCAGCGCGCTGATCGACTGTTCAGACTGGCTGGTGCCGCGTGGCAACCGCCTGTTCCGTTCCTTCATCGATGGCTGGCTGGCCGATGCGCTCGCCACCCAGGGCCGTCGGCAGCAGGCACGCCACCACGCGGCGCGCGCACTGGGCCGCGCCCGTCACCTCGACCTGTTCGGTGCCCCCATGGCCTGCCGTGCGATGGCGGGGCTCGATGCGAGACTCGGTGATGGCGCAGGCGCCAGGCGATGGCTTGCGCATGCCGAGGCGTTTGCCGCGCGGCGCGGCAGCGTCCATGAAGCCGCCCGCAACCGGGTGGTCGAGGCCGAAATCGGCGCCCCGCCTTTAGGCACGGGCCTCTGAGGACCGCCCCGGGCGGCTACCGGGGCCAGATGCTTGTCAAAGCACCAGCTTGAGTGTGCCCCGGCTGTCCCCCGGTCGCAGTGACAGCGGCTTCGCAGCGGACGCGCCGGCTGTGGTCCGGGCCGTCATCAGCGCGGCCAGCGTGCCCATCATCACCTGCAGCGCCATGGTGTACCCGGGACAGGCGTGCAGGCCGAAATCGGGGCTCCTGCTGTCGCGCCTGCCTCCGAACATCAGCCACGGGTCGGTTCGGGCCGCCGCGCCGAGCCCGAGTACCAGTTTCGTATCGGTGTCATTGATCGTCGGCTGAAGGGCGCCCACAGCCGTGAAGCGCAGGCTGTATGGGCACTGCGTCGCCGTATTCAGCTGGCGCCAGATGGTATAGGGCACCGGATCTCGGCTCATGGCGTCGATGATGCTCTCATGCAGCACCGCATCAGCGACATTGAATGCCGACCGCGTCGGCGCGTTGTTCATCTGCTGCTGAAGGTCGAACTGCGTTTCCCAGAGTTCGCCGTCGTCCACCCAGCGAAGCAGGATGTTCACGAGGTTGCCCATGACCGTGGGCGGGAATCCCAGCATCACCCCGGCGAGCGTGTCGGCCTGCATGCCGGTGCCGGTTCCACCAGGCACTGCCTGGAGGATGGCCGTCGTCAGAGGGCCCCGAAGTCCCGGGTTCGCCTGGGTGTCCTGAATCCACTGTCGCACCTGTCGCCGGATCAGCGCACCCTGATCTTTTCCGAGTTGCGCCAGTTCCGGGGATGGGTGCGGCGAACTGAATATGTATCGGGACACCGGCAGGAAGCTGCCGGGGCAGTTGGGCAGCCTTCCCGGCTCGGCTGGGTCGATCCCGGATGCCATGTACTCGCCGCTGGTGTCCGGCAGCCCGAACCACGACCCGCACAGGTCGGCGAGCACCTGGCCAACGAACAGCGGGAGATTCATCACCCAGGGCCCCGGCCCTACCTGGGTCAGGCGGGCGATGCTTTTCGCGGCTGCCTCGACGGCATCGACATACAGACCGTCAGCCGTCTTGCTCGTGCCCCTGAAGTCCTCGATCACCTTGTTGACGGCATCGGCCAGGACCTTGTGCCCTTGGTTCGCGCCCACCTCGTCCTGGCCCAGATAGCCAAGGCCGATCGATTCGCGCATGCGATCGCCATAGCCCCTGACGGAGTAGATCGCTCCATTGTCGCGAAGGATCTGCTGCAGCGGCGAGGCGCCGCCAATCAGCACCCCGTAGCTGCCGGCAGCCTCGACCCCGCCCTTGCGGACCACCTCCGTCCAGGTGGCATCGCGACGAGGGCGATCCTCCAGGCGTGTGCGCCAGTGATCGAGCCCGGTATTGCCCGGCTGGGGTGCGGGAGGTTTTCCTGCAACCGGCCCGCGATGGGGGTCGACGATCACATCGATGCGCTCGAGCGCCCGTGGTGAGGGCGCAAAGGCATACATGCCCCATTGCAGCGTCACCCAGGCCTGATCGCCGAGATCGAGGGTATGGGCCTGACCCTCGATCGTGCAGCGAAAGATCCGCTGTCGCCCTGGCTCGGGCACGCCGAGCAGCGGATCGGCCTGAGCGCTCGACAATCCGCTGGCATTGCCTCCTGCGCTCCAGCGCTGCAGCACTTCGAACTGCTCTGCGATCGACGCACACCATGCGATGAACATGAGCCCGCGCTCATCCTGCGGTGCCGGCTGTGCGCCAGGCGCAAGCGGCGGGCCATACGACATGCCTCTGCGGGCGATCCGCGGCAGAGCCTGGTCGCGATCGCTCGCCCGTGGATTCAGGCGCCGCACATGGGCAGCGAAGGGGCACTGCTGGCCGGCGGGGTCGCCGCGGTAATCGAAGTCGTTGTCGCCATGGCCGGTGAGCCTCACCAGCGGTGAGCCATCGCGATTGCGCCCGACCATCAGACGCAGGTAGGCCTCGATCCGCTCCCCGACGCGAGGGTCTCCCGGCGGCAACGCCGCCTCGGCCTGTTTCCGCAGTTGCGCGTTCATGCGATCGAGGTGCTGCCGCAGCTTGCGCACCACCATGAAGCTGCCGTCGTCCATCAACAGATCGCCTTCCGGCCCATCGACCGCCTCGCGCGGCAGCCGGTCGCGCGCGTTCGGATGACCGAGGAAGAGCTCGCCGGGAGCCACCTGGTCGCTCCAGTAGGCCGAAGGCAGGGCGGGCGGGAAGGGCACCGGCTGGCTGATCCCGTCGGCGAATCCGAGGTGACCGCGTGGCGCTTGGCCGGCGACTCCGCGCGAGGCCATCTCCTGCGTCGCGAGCAGGGCCAGCCCATGAGGGACCACCTGCTGCGTCAGCCATCGCAGCAGCCGGTTTTGCGCGCAGCACTCGGTTTCGCCGGGACAGGCCGCGGTTCGCAGCTGCACCAGCACATGCACCAGGCGCAGGTCGAGCACCGTGCCGTCGGCCAGCCGTGGCCGGCGCCACTGCTCGGGGTGGTTGACCCGGACGTCGCCCAGGACGCTCGCCCGGCCCTCCATGCCGTCCTTGAATTCCTGGGGCAGCCGCTCGAGGCGCCACCCGGCGACGCCAAGCGCACGCATCCCCGTGTAGGTCAATGCGAGCGACACGACCGGGTTCACGGCCTGTCCGTTGTTCTCGCAGGGGCTCACCGCCGCATCGCCGCGGGTCACCGGCGCCGTCTTCAGCCAGGCCTTGAAGGCCGCCGCATCGGTGATCCTCAGGAGGCAGAGCAGGCCCACCGGTGCTGCCGGCAGCGAGGTTGCGATGCCGGCCTGCACCTTGCCAAGATCGAGCAGGGGCGGCATGGATGGCGTGGCGGGCAGCCCACGGGGCGTCATCAGCCAGGTGATGGGGGATGCGAAGGCGGGCCTCAGCCCGGCAAATCGCCCGTTCGGGTCGAAGTCGCCCGCGCTGACCCAGCCCCGCAGTTCGCTCAGCAGATCCTGGGTGAAGCGCAGCAGCACCCCCGCGTCATCATGGGGCGCCGGAAAGGCCGGGCGCAGCAGCGCCAGCGCGGAGAGCAGCGCGAGTGCCTGACGGGCCGCAAGATCGGTGGGCGGTGTCGGGGGCGTGGTCGGAGGCAGGGCAAGCCGCGCAATCTCGTCGGGCAGACCATGATTGCCTGCATGACGGTCGATCAGCGCCTCGAGCGCAGCGTGATAGCGACGGTCACCCACCGTGGCCGCGCCATCGGTGTAGAAGAAGTCAGCCGGGATTTCCTGTTGGCGCACCCACCGCATGTAGTCATCGAAGCGACTGGCATGGGCGAGGGGGTAGCCATCGCAATGGCAGAAGATCAGATCGAGCAACATGCCGATCGGCCCCCAGATCTGCCGGATGTAGGGCTCCCAGCCGCCATCGAAGCTGACATTCAGGATCAGCCGGTCAGGCTCGGGGATGCCGTGCGGCGCCAGCCCCGCGGGGAGGATCGCGTATCGGAAAAAGTGGATGCCGCGCAGCCGCCCGACCGGGTCGGGGAAGGGGCTGGGTGTCAGCCGCGATTCGCGTGCCCGCTTGCGAACCGCGTCGAGCAGCGCGAGCGTTCTGCGCAGGCGCTCGGTGTAGCTCAGAGTCTCCAGGCTGCCCTTGACCAGACCCGGCTTGATCGGGGCGATCAGGGTCAGGTCTGTGATGCCCCCGAGCTGGGTGGTTCGGTAGTTCATGGCGTGTCTCCGTGGTGACCTGCCGGTGGGGGATCGGCCAGAGCGCGGACCGTCGTCGTCATGGCGGCGGACCCAGGCGAAGCCTTGGCGCACCCTCCGGCAGGTTGGCGCCGAGATCCGTGCTGCGTTCGACCGCTTGCCCGGCTGCTTCCAGTGCAGAGAGCAGCGACGCGGCCTGCTGGATTGCCCGTCGATCGAGAAAGGCCGGACCCGGTGGACACGGATGGGTCAACAGCTCGCGATAGGCGAGCTCACCGTCCAGATGGGTGCCGGTTGGTGGCGACGCGCTTGCGCTGGCAGAGGCCGTGGCGATCGGGCGAAGCCAGTCCTGCATCGCGGCCAGTGTCGTCCTCAGCCGCAACCAGCGATGCTCCTCCCATCCTGAGGCCTTGCCGGGCTCTGGCGGCAGGCTGAAATCATTCGCCACGCGTTGTGCGGCGCGTGTTCCCAGGCTTACCAGGTCCTCCAGTTGCTGGGGAGACATGGCGAGGTTCAGAGACCCGTAGCCCGCCGGCAATCCGATGTGCAGAACGCGCTCGCGGATGCCTGGCAGCGTGCGCTGGGTGGTGTCGCGCCAGTTCTGCATCGTCGAGATCAGTTCCCAGACGAATGCGAGCAGACCCGGGCGTTCGTCGGCGCCTGGGGTCAAGGCCTCCGGGCGTGTCTCGGGCTCGTTACGGCGGGCGCCGAAGAAGACATCCTGACCATCCTCGGTAACCGAGCGGTCCGGATCGAGCTTGAACAGATTGACGCCGAAGGTGGGCCGGGAGGGCAGAGCCGCATCGAACAGATCGACAGGAAGATTGCTGGTGAGTCCGCCGTCGGTGAAGTAGACCCGGACGGGCCTGAAGCTCGCCGGGTCTTGCGCCGTGTTCCTGACGAAGCCATGCCCCTGGGCGAGCGTGTAGAGCGGTGCCGCGGACAGAAGCCCCGGGAAGCTGACGCTCAGGCGTACCGCGACGATCACCGGCAGATCCCGGGGCTCGGGCAGCGCCAGCAGCGTCCTTGTCGAAGTTCGCCCAGCCTCTCTGCGCTCGACCTCCACCGGCACGGTCTGCCTCGCATGGCGCTTGAGCCAGTCCAGGACCGGTGGCGGGAACAGCAAGCGCCATTCCTCGGGGTCGTAGAAGTAATCGCGCAGGGGGTCTTCGCCGGGCTTGCCGGGCAGGTGCAGCGACCGGCGCTGCTGCAGCACTGTAGTGACCACCTGAAGATCGATCGACCGCTCGCCGTTCGGTTCCTGGTCCCGCCCTTGCCAGAGCAGGCCGAAGGTCACGGGATCATCGTGTTCCCCGCGGCCGCGCAGCTTGTTGAACAGTTTGTGCAGACACGGCGTGAGCGCCTTGCCCATGTGTCCATATGCCGTGGGCATGCCGGAGCAGAATCCGAAGTGATTTGCGCGCAGGGCTCTCAACCAGCGCAGCGCGCACAGCAGCAGCATCAGGACGAGGGCGATCGCCAGTTTGCCCAGGGTGCTTGCCACCCCGAGGATGACGATGAGGTGCTGCCGTGCGCTCTGCTCGAAGCCGTCGAAGCACAGGCCGAGCAGCGTCAGCAGCAGGATGCCGAATGCGGCGATCGCCGTGAGGCAGGCCATGATGAACACCAGACCGGGCGCTCTTCCGGTTCCGGCAAACAGTCGAACCAGCAGGAGGAACGGCCAGCGCAGGGCTGGCGCGGGCTGGAACAGGCCCATCAGGCGGGTACGGCCGCCCTCCAGCTTGCCCAGATCGCGGGCGAAATCGAGAATCCCGGCGAAAGCCTCGTCCTTGCCGGAGTCGCGCCGGCTGGATTCGGCGAGGGCGGCCGTGGCTGCCACCGCGGCGCCTGAGGAGGTGCCGCCCAGGGAGCGGAATCGGTAGCGTTCGGAAAGACCGGCAACCAGCGCCAGATAGACGACGGCGCTGGTGACGGCACCCTCAAGGATGAGATCGCAATCCAGTCGCCGCGTCATGCATACGAGCCCTGTGGAGCGGGAATAAGGGCTTCATATTCCGCGCCGGTTCCTGCACAACTTCCCCGTAGCGCCAGCGTATATCCGGCGATATCACGGCGTGAATAGCCAGTTATGGCTACCAGCGCACTCGCCTGATGCATTCCTCGCAGCGGCTCCGGGTTAAGCTCCCGCGCCGTCACTCTCCCGACCCGTCCCGGACACCGTCATGCTGCTCACCCTGGTCATCGGCTACCTGCTGGGCACCATCGCCATCGGCCTGTGGGCCGCCAAGCGCGTGCGCACCGCCGCCGACTTCGCCATCGCCGGCCGCCACCTGCCGATGATGATGATCGTCACCACCACCTTTGCCACCTGGTTCGGCTCCGAGACCGTGCTCGGCATTCCCGCCAAGTTCGTCCAGGGCGGGCTGGGCAGCGTGGTGGAGGACCCGTTCGGCGCGGGCACCTGCCTGATCCTGGTCGGACTGTTCTTTGCCGCGAAGCTCTACCGGATGACGCTGCTCACCATCAGCGACTACTACCGCGAGCGTTACGGGCGCGGCGTGGAGGTGGCCTGCTCGCTGATCATCATCCTCAGCTACCTGGGCTGGGTGTCGGCCCAGGTCACCGCGCTCGGCCTGGTGTTCAACCTGCTCTCGGGCGGCGCCATCACCATCCCGATGGGCATGGTGCTCGGCACGGTCTCCATCCTGGCCTACACGCTGTTCGGCGGCATGTGGTCGGTGGCGGTCACCGACTTCATCCAGATGATCATCCTGGTGCTGGGGCTGTCGGTCATCGCGGTGTTCGCCGCCGAGCAGGCCGGCGGCGCCGACAAGGTGATCAGCCTCGCGGTCAGCCGCGATCTCTTCCGCTTCTGGCCCGAGCCCACCCTCACGCAGATCGTCGCGTTCATCGCCGCGGCGATCACCATGATGTTCGGCTCCATCCCGCAGCAGGATGTGTTCCAGCGGGTGATGTCGGCGAAGGACCTGCGCGCGGCCACCCGCGGGCCGGTGATCGGCGGGGTGTGCTACATCCTGTTCGCCGCGGTGCCGATGTTCCTCGTCACCAGCGCCCTGATCATCATGCCCGAACAGGCCGCCAGCCTGATCGCCGACGACCCGCAGAAGGTGCTGCCCACGCTGGTGATGGAGCACATGCCCCTCGTGATGCAGGTGCTGTTCTTCGGCGCGCTGCTCTCGGCGCTCAAGAGCACCGCCTCGGCCACGCTGCTCGCGCCTTCGGTGACCTTCGTCGAGAACATCTGGCGCCAGTTCTTTCCCCGCCGCAGCGACCGCCAGCAGCTCTGGGCGATGCGCGTCGCGGTGCTGGTCTTCAGCGCCTGCGTGTGCGCCTATGCCATCGCGCTGCAGGGCACGCCGATCTACGAGATGGTGTCGGCCGCCTATCAGATCACGCTGGTGGGCGCCTTCGTGCCCCTGGTGGCCGGGCTCTACTGGCAGCGGGCGTCCACCCAGGGCGCGGTGTTCTCGATCGTGCTGGGCCTGCTCGCCTGGGTGCTGTTCATGGCCACCGGCGCGGATGAGGTGCTGCCGGCGCAACTCGCCGGGCTGCTCATGGCGGCGGTGGGCATGGTGGTGGGTTCGCTCGGGCCGCAGTCGCTGATCCGCAACCGCCACGGCAGCCACCACCACGCCGCCGGGCTCTGAGCCGGCCGCCCGCGCTCAGGCCGGCCGGCGCACCTTGCCGGCCACCGCCCGCACCTTGCCCGGCGCGGCCCGCCAGATGGCCAGCGCCGAGAGGAAGCACATCGCCAGCGAGATCCAGAAGGCCAGCGCGTAGCTGCCGGTGCGGTCGTGGATGAGGCCGGTCAGCCAGGGGCCGACCGCGCCGCCGCCGATCGCCGAGAGCATCAGGGTGCCGAACACCGCGCCGTAATGCCTGCCCTCGAAGATCTCGGCCGGGATCGCGCCGAACACCGAGGTCATGCCGTAGCCGAGCGCGCCCTGGACCACCACCATGAAGAGCATCAGCGCCGGGTCGGGGCGACTCTCGAGCAGCAGCAGGGCCACGAAGGTGAGCGCGAAGCCGGCGCAGCCGGTCACCCACACGATCTCGCGGCCGATGCGATCGGACAGCCAGCCGAGCAGGATCTGGCCGGGCACGCCGGCCAGGCTCACCACGCCCAGGGCCCAGGCCGCCTGGGTGGCCGAGAACCCGATCTCCACCAGGTACTTGGTCTGGTGGACCTGCGCGGCGTACCACACGAAGAGCCCGCCGAAATAGCCCAGCGCCACCCACCAGAAGCGCGCGGTGCGCATCGCCCGGGCGAGGGTCCAGTCGGTGGCGGCCCACTGCGCGTCGACGATGTTGGCGCGACGCGCCGGCGATGCGCCTGCGGCCACGGGTTCGGGCGCGGCATCGCCGTCGGGCTGCAGGCCGAGGTCCTGGGGCCGGCGGCGCAGCAGCAGGTTCAGCGGCACCAGCACCAGCAGCACGGTCAGCCCGAGCGTCCAGCAGGCCTGGCGCCAGCCGGCGCCGCCGATCACGGTCTGCAGCGCCGGCAGCATGAGGATGGAGCCGGCGCCCACGCCGGCGAAGGCCACGCTCAGCGCCAGGCCGCGGCGCCGCTCGAACCACGCCGGCAGGAACAGGGCCTGCCCGCTGTAACCCAGGCACACGCTGCCCGCGCCCACCAGCACGCCCAGGGTGGCATAGAGGTGCCAGGGCTGGCTGGCCAGGGTGGCGAGCATCAGGCCCGCGGCGATGCAGCACACCCCGAACTCGTTGACCACCCGCGGGCCGTGCCGGTCCATCACCCGGCCGAGCACCGGGCTGAGCACCGCCGACACCAGGAAGCCGAAGGAGAAGGCGCCGGCGGTGAGTCCGCGGTCCCAGCCGAACTCGTCGAGCATGGGCGGAAAGAACAGCGAGAACGCGGTGCGGGCGTTCACCCCGAGCGCCATGCTGATGAAGACCACGGCCACCACCACCCAGCCGTAGTAGAAGGGCAGGCGGCGGGCGAGGGCGGCAAGCATGACCGGCCGGCTCAGTGCGCGAGCAGCTGGCGCAGCTGCGCCATGTCGTCGAAGACCATGCTCGCGCCGGCAGCGAGCAGCTTGCGCGGCTCCATGCGCGCGCAAAAGCCCAGCACCGTGGCGCCTGCGGCCACGCCGGCGCGGGTGCCGGTGGGGGTGTCCTCGACCACCAGGCAGCGGTTGGGCGCGATGCCCAGCGAGCGCGCCGCCAGCAGGTACACATCGGGGTGCGGCTTGCTGCGCTCGACCTGGTCGGCGCCGTAGACATGCGGCATCAGGTGCTCGAGCAGGCCGGTGCGGCCCAGGGTCACCCGCATCTTGCCGCGATCGGCGCCCGAGGCCACGGCGTGGGCGAAGCCCGCCGCCCGCACCGTCTGGATGAGCTCGGCGATGCCCGGCACCGCGGTGACGCTGGCGGCGAGCGCGGCGTCTCGGCGCTGCAGGAACTGCGGATACCAGTGATCCGGAATGGGGCCGCCGATCATGGCCTCGATGGTGGCGGTTTCCTCGCGCACCGTCTTGCCCACGAAGCGCTCGATGGTCTGCTCGTCGGTGATGTCGGCGCCGAGTTCGCGCAGCATCTGCGCCAGCACGCCGCAGGTGACCGGCTCGCTGTCGACCAGCACGCCGTCGCAGTCGAAGAGGATGGCGTCGAAGCGGGCGCGCATCAGGCCTGCCCGTCGGCGGCCAGGGCCCGACCGATCAGGATGCGCTGGATGTCGGAGGTTCCCTCGTAGATCTGGGCCACGCGCACATCGCGCCAGATGCGCTCGACCGGGAAGTCGGCCAGGTAGCCGTAGCCGCCATGGACCTGGATGGCGTCGGAGCACACCCGCTCGGCGATCTCGGAGGCGAAGAGCTTGGCCATGGCGGCCTCCTTCAGGCAGGGCCGGCCGGCATCCTTGAGGCTGGCGGCGTGCAGGATGAGCTGGCGCGCGGCCTCGAGCTGGGTGGCCATGTCGGCCAGCCGGAACTGCACGGCCTGGTGGTTGAAGATGGCGGTGCCGAAGGCCTCGCGCTCGTTGGCGTACCGCAGCGCCGCGTCGAACGCGGCGCGGGCCATGCCCAGCGACTGCGCGGCGATGCCGATGCGCCCGCCCTCCAGGCCCGAGAGCGCGATCTTGTAGCCCTGGCCCTCTTCGGCAAGCAGGTTGGCGGCCGGCACCCGGCAGTCGTCGAACACGATCTGCGCGGTATCGGAGCAGTGCTGCCCGGTCTTGCTCTCGAGGCGGGCGACCTGGTAGCCGGGCGTGGCGGTGGGCACCAGGAAGGCCGAGATGCCGCGCTTGCCCGCGGCCTTGTCGGTGACCGCCATGACGATCGCGACATCGGCGGTGCTGCCCGAGGTGATGAACTGCTTGACCCCGTTGATCACCCAGTGGTCGCCCTCGCGCCGGGCGGTGGTGGTCAGGCCCGAGGCATCGGAACCGACATGCGGTTCGGTCAGGCAGAACGCGCCGAGCATCCGGCCGCTGGCCAGGGGCACCAGCCATTGCCGCTTCTGCGCCTCGTTGCCCCAGGCCATCAGGATGGAGCACACCGGGCAGTTGTTCACCGAGATGATCGTGGACACCGCGCCATCGCCGGCAGCGATCTCCTCGATGGCCAGGGCGAGCGAGACATAGTCGAGGCCGGCGCCGCCCCACTCGGCCGGCACGGCGATGCCGTAGCAGCCCAGCGCGGCGAGGCCGCGCAGCGGCTCGCGCGGGAAGCTCGAGTCACGATCGCGCTGGGCCGCGCCCGGCGCCACCTCGGCGCGGACATAGTCGCGCACCGCGTCGCGGATCATGCGGTGGTCTTCGTTGAGCAGCATGGTGAGGCGGACTCCGGTCTACCAGGCCAGGGACTGGCCGCGGTAGTCGTAGAAGCAGCCGCCGGGGAAGGCCCCGGTGTCGGCGATGACCCGGCGCAGGCCGGCGATGCTGTCGGCCACCGCCACATCGGCGTTGGGGCCGCCCATGTCGGTGCGCACCCAGCCGGGATGCAGCGAGAGCACGCGCACGCCCAGCGGCGCGTGCTCCACATGAGCCAGCTTGGCCACCATGTTGACCGCCGCCTTGGACACCCGGTAGAGCATGCCGTAGGCGGCGCCGGCCTCGGCGATCGAGCCCATGCGGCTGGACACGAAGGCCAGCGTGCCGCGCGCCGGGGCAAGCAGCGGCGCCACCACCGGCACGATGCGCATGGCCGCCAGCACATTGGTGCGCATGACGGTGTCGAAATCGGCGTCGCCCGGCGGCTGGCGCGGGCTGCTGGTGCGCGGCCCGTAGACGCCGGCGTTCATCACCGCGACATCCAGGCGTTCGCCCTCGAGCTGCCAGGCGATCCCGGCGACATCGGCCACCTGCATCACATCGAGCCTGAGGGTGTTCGCGCCAAGATCGCGCAGCCGGATGCGGTCATCCTCGCTGCGGTGGGTGGCGAACACCGTCCAGCCCTCGGCGAGGTACTGCCGGGTGAATTCCAGGCCGAGGCCGCGCGAGGCCCCGAGCACCAGCGCCGTGGGCATGGGGCGGCCTTACAGCATCTCGACGGTGACGGCCACGGCCTCGCCGCCGCCGATGCACAGCGTGGCCAGGCCCTTGCGACCGCCGGTCTTGCGCAGCGCGCCCAGCAGGGTGACCAGGATGCGCGCGCCCGAGGCGCCGATCGGGTGACCCAGGGCGCAGGCGCCGCCGTGGATGTTCACGATCTCGTGCGGCAGGCTGTACTCCTTCATGGCGGCCATGGTGACGGTGGCGAAGGCCTCGTTCACCTCCCAGAGATTGACATCGCCGGCCTGCCAGCCGGACTTCTTCAGGACCTTGTCGATCGCGCCGGCCGGCGCGGTGGTGAACCACTCCGGGGCGTGGGCATGGGTGGCGTGGGCCACGATGCGGGCCACCGGCGTGAGACCGCGCTGGCTGGCGGTGGAGGCGCGCATCATGACCAGGGCCGCGGCGCCGTCGGAGATCGACGAGGCGTTGGCGGCGGTGATGGTGCCGTCCTTCTTGAAGGCCGGCTTCAGGCCGGGGATCTTGTCGAGCTTGGCCTTGAAGGGCTGCTCGTCCTTGTCGATGAGGACCTCGCCGCCCTTGCCGGGCACGCCCACCGGCGCGATCTCCCACTGGAAGCTGCCGTCCTTGTTGGCGGCCAGCGCGCGCTCGGTGGAGGCGATCGCGAAGCGGTCCTGGTCCTCGCGGCTGAAGGCATACTTGCTGGCGCAGTTCTCGGCGAACACGCCCATCGCCTTGCCGCGGTCGTAGGCGTCTTCCAGCCCGTCGAGCGCCATGTGGTCGTACATCGTGGCGGCGCCGTAGCGATAGCCCTTGCGCGCGTTGAGCAGCAGGTGCGGCGCGTTGGTCATGCTCTCCATGCCGCCGGCGATCATGACATCGTGAGTGCCGCAGGCGAGCATGTCGTGGGCGAACATCACCGCCTTCAGACCCGAACCGCACATCTTCGAGAGCGTGACCGCGCCGGCCGACTGCGGCAGCCCGGCGCGCAGCACGGCCTGGCGGGCCGGGGCCTGGCCCTGGCCGGCCATCAGGCAGTTGCCGAACATGACCTCGCCGACATCGGCGCCGGCGATGCCGGCGCGCTCGACGGCCGCCTTGATGGCGACGGCGCCCAGGTCGTAGGCGGGAATGGCGGCGAAGTCGCCGAGCATGCCGCCGATGGGGGTGCGGGCGGCCGAGACGATGACGATCGGGTCAGTCATGGGGAGATCTCCGTGGTGGAAGCGGGGGTCGGCGAGGCGATCCGGTGCTTGAACCGGATGGCATCGGGATAGGGAAAGACATCCTCGAGAACGCCCTGCCGGATCAGCTGCTGGCGGGCCTGCCAGAAGGCGGCGTCGAGCAGCTCGCCATGATGGCGCATGAAAATCTCGCGCACCGCGCGGTTGCCGAGCAGGAAGGTGCCGAATTCCTCGGGAAAGACATCGTTGGGGCCGACCGCGTACCAGGGCTCGGAGGCCATCTCGTCCTCGGGCGTGCGCGGCGGCGGGATCCGGCGGAAGTTGCAGTCGGTGATGTAGGCGACCTCGTCGTAGTCGTAGAACACCACCCGGCCCTGGCGCGTGACGCCGAAGTTCTTGTAGAGCATGTCGCCGGGGAAGATGTTGGCCGCCACCATCTGGCGGATGGCGTCGCCGTACTCGATGATCGCCTGCTCGCGCTGTGCCGCAGTGGCGGTCTCGAGGTACATGTTCAGCGGCACCATGCGCCGTTCGATGTACAGGTGCCGGATGATGATGCGATCGCCCTCGTCGACCAGCAGCGACGGCGCCACCTCGCGCAGCTCGGCGAGCAGCGCCGGATCCATCCGCGACTTCGGGAAGGGCACGCCCGAGTACTCCCAGGTGTCGGCCATGCGGCCCACGCGGTCGTGCAGCTTGACCAGCTGGTACTGCGACTGGATGAACTCGCGGCTCATCTCCTTGCCGCGCTTGTCCTTGATGATCTTGAACACATACGGGAACGAGGGCAGCGTGAACACCCCCATCACCAGCCCCTTGATGCCGGGGGCGATCGTGAACTGGTCGCTGGAGTGCCGCAGGTGCTGCAGCATGTCGCGGTAGAAGAGCGTCTTGCCCTGCTTGTGCAGGCCGAGCATGGTGTAGAGCTCGGACTCCGGCTTGGTGGGCATGAGCGTCTTGAGGAAGCGCACATAGGCCGACGGCACATCCATGTCGACCATGAAGTAGGCGCGCGAGAAGTTGAACATGGTCTCCAGGCGCTCGACGCCGAAGAGCATGGTGTCGGCGAACAGGCGCCCGCGCGAGTCCTGCAGCAGCGGCACCGCCACCGGCACGATCTCGCCGTCGTCGATCAGCCGCCCGATCAGGTAGGCGCCCTTGTTGCGGAAGAAGGGCGTGCGCAGCACCTGCAGCTGGCAGTCGGTGGACGCCGGCAGCTCGCCGCCGAAGTGCTCGGCCACTGCGGCGCACAGCAGCGCGACATCGCGCTCGGCGTCGGCGAAGGGGCAGGCGAAGCCCACATCGATGAGCATCTGGCGCATCACCGCGCTCCAGCCCGCGGTGTTCGGGTAGTGGCAGCGGTACGAGGGCGGGTCGGCCACCAGGTATTCGGTGGACACGCCCGGCCGCACGAAGATGAAGTCGTTGCGGAAGTAGCTGCGGTGGAGCAGCCGCGTGCACACCGAGTTGAAGAAGGTCTCGGCCAGTTCGGGCTGGCGGTGGCTGGCGAGCAGGCCGACGAAGTCGCGCTTGACCCGCGCCCACACCTGCTCGCCGAGATCGGCCGCCCTGAAGTCGGACTCGAGGCTGGCCAGGGTCTCGGCCACCCGCTTGTCGTAGAAGGCGATGCGGTCGCGGGCCAGGTGCCGGATGCCGTGCCAGTCGCCGCGCTCGAAGCGGCTCTTGGCCTGCTGCGCGTTGTAGCGGAACAGGCCGTAGTGGCGGTCGAAGCCCGCGAGTATCGACTGCGCGATCGCTTCGGAGGTGTCTCGCGGCATCGGAGCGGCCGTTTCGGTTTGGCGGGTGGACGGGCCGGGCAGAGGGCTCAGGCGGTCTCGGCGAACAGCTCGCGACCGATCAGCATCCGGCGGATCTCGGAGGTGCCCGCGCCGATCTCGTAGAGCTTGGCATCGCGCCAGAGCCGGCCGGTGGGGTACTCGTTGATGTAGCCGTTGCCGCCCAGGCACTGCAGCGCCTCGCCAGCCATCCAGGTGGCCTTCTCGGCCGCGTACAGGATGGCGCCGGCAGCATCCTTGCGCAGGCTTCTTACATCGACCTTACCCTCGCGGCTGCGGTCGCACTGCCGGCCCACCTCGTAGACATAGGCACGGCAGGCCATCATGGTGGTGTACATGTCGGCGAGCTTGCCCTGCATGAGCTGGAACTCGCCGATCGGCTGGCCGAACTGCCGCCGCTCGTGCACATAGGGCACCACGGTGTCCATGCAGGCCGACATGATGCCCAGCGGCCCGCCCGAGAGCACCGCCCGCTCGTAGTCGAGCCCGCTCATCAGCACCGTGACGCCGCGGCCCACGCCGCCCAGGACATTCTCGACCGGCACCTCGCAGTCCTGGAACACCAGCTCGCCGGTGTGGCTGCCGCGCATGCCGAGCTTGTCGAGCTTCTGCGCCACCGAAAAGCCCCTGAAGGTCTTCTCGACCAGGAAGGCGGTGATGCCGCGCGGCCCCGCGGCCGGATCGGTCTTGGCATAGATGACCATGACATCGGCGTCGGGTCCGTTGGTGATCCACATCTTGCTGCCGTTTAGCCGATAGTGGTCGCCGCGCAGCTCGGCGCGCAGCGTCATCGACACCACATCGGAGCCGGCGCCGGGCTCGGACATGGCCAGCGCGCCGATGTGCTCGCCGCTGATCAGCCGGGGCAGGTACTGGCTGCGCTGGGCCTCGCTGCCATTGCGCATGATCTGGTTCACGCACAGGTTGGAGTGCGCCCCGTACGACAGGCCCACCGAGGCCGAGCCGCGGGAGATCTCCTCCATGGCCACGATGTGCGCGAGATAGCCCATCTCGGTGCCGCCGTACTGTTCGGGCACGGTCATGCCCAGCACGCCGAGGTCGCCGAGCTTGCGCCAGAGGTCCATCGGGAACTGGTCCTGGCGGTCGATCTGCGCGGCCCGCGGGGTGATCTCGGCCGCGGTGAACTGCTGCAGGGTCTCGCGCAGCATGGCGATGTCCTCGCCGAGGTCGAAAGTCAGGCCGGGGATGTTCAGCATGCGGACTCCTGGAGGGGCGGGGCGGGCGCGCTGACGCTGCGTTGCGACGGTGCGGCGGCGCGGCGGCGCCCGGCCGGGCGCGGGTAAACTGGTTCTGCCCCCGATTCTAGCGCCCGCGCGGCGTCCGCCTGCCCATGAACGCCCTCGAGCACCAGCTGCACTACCCCCTTGCCGACGCCTTGCCTGCGCCGGCGCAGACCCTGGCGGTAGCCCCCGGCATCCGCTGGGTGCGCATGCCCTTGCCCTTCGCGCTCGACCACATCAACCTGTGGCTGCTGCAGGACCGCATCGACGGCCAGGACTGCTGGACCCTGATCGACTGCGGCATCGCCAGCGACGCCACCCGCGCGCTCTGGAGCCGCCTCTTCGACGAGGGCCTGGACGGCCTGCCGATCGGCCGGCTGCTGTGCACCCACAACCATCCCGACCATGTCGGCTCGGCCCACTGGCTGCAGCAGCGCTTCCACGCGCCGCTGTGGATGACCATCGGCGAATACATGCAGGCCCGGGTGCTGTCCTCGCGCCTGCCCGGGGCTGATGCGCAGGCCACCGCCGCCCACTTCCGTCGCCATGGGATCGCTCCCGGCCCGCTGCTCGACGAGATCCGCGAGCGAAGCGGCAACCACTACGCGGCGCTGGTGCCCGCCATGCCCGAGCATTTCCGGCGCATCCGCGACGGCGAGACCGTGGCCATCGGCGGGCGGCTGTGGCGGGTGGTGGTCGGCCTGGGCCACTCCTCCGAGCACGCCGCGCTCTACTGCGAGGCCGATGGTCTGCTGATCTCCGGCGACATGGTCCTGCCGCGCATCTCCACCAATGTGTCGGTGTGGGAGCTCGAGCCCGAGGCCAATCCGGTGGACTGGTATCTCGAGGCGCTCGACCGCTTCGAATCCTGCCGCGAGGACACCCTCGTGCTGCCCTCGCACGGCCGCCCCTTCACCGGCCTGCACACCCGCCTGGGCCAGCTGCGCGCGCACCACGCCGAACGCCTCGAGGCGATGATGGCCGCCTGCCGGCGCGAGCCGCATTCCGCGGCGCAGGCCGTGCCGGCGATGTTCGGCCGGGCCTTCGACGCCCACCAGCTCACCTTCGCGCTGGGCGAGACCCTCGCCCATCTGCACTCGCTCTGGTACGCGGGGCGGCTGCGGCGGGAAGTGGATGCCGACGGCGTGGTGCGTTTCGCGGCCTGAGTCGGCCGCGCGGGCCTACTTCAGCACCTCGAACAGGTTGTTGTAGTCGTCGGTCCAGGGCCGGCGGCCGGCCGGCGCGGGCAGCTCCTGCGCGTCGGCCTGCTCGCGCAGCGTGCGGATCAGCCGCTCGTTGGCGGTGATCACCACCCAGTCGGTGCGATAGAGGTGACTCGATTCCGGCGGATCGTCGAGCACCAGCATGGCTTTCCAGCCCAGCGCGTCGGCCATCTGCCGCACCACGCCCTTCAGGTCGAGGTAGCGGTTGCTGATGTGGATGGCGATCGCGCCGTCATCGCGCACATGGCGGCGATAGACCTGCGCCGCTTCGCGGGTGAGCAGGTGCACGGGGATGGAGTCGCTGGAGAAGGCATCGACCGCGAGCAGGTCCAGCTGCTGCGGCGGCTCCTTCTCGAGCACGAGTCGGGCATCGCCCAGCGGGGTCTCGATCGTGGCCTTGCTGTCGGGCAGGTAGCTGAAGTGCTGGCGGGCCCAGTCGAGCACCAGCGGGTTGAGCTCGTAGATGCGGTACGCGTCGCCGGCGCGGCCATAAGCGGCGAGCGTGCCCACGCCCAGGCCGATCAGGCCCACTCGCTGGCCGCGGCCGGGCTCGGCCGCGCGCAGTGCCAGGATGCTGCGACCCACCCCGGAGCTCTCGCCGTAGTAGGTGGTGGTCATGGTCCGGCGCTTCGGGTCGCGGTACTGCTCGCCGTGGGTGATCACGCCATGCAGCAGCCGCCAGACCGCGTTGGGGTCGCTGTCGGGGGCGGTGGCCTTCACCCGCAGGGTGCCGTAGAAGTTGCGCGCGATGGCCACGCCGTCTTCGCGCACATAGCCGGCATAGTCGTACACCGTGACCGCCGCTGCGCACAGCGCCGCCGCGGCGATCAGCCGCATCGGGCCGCGG
The DNA here is from genome assembly GCA_018970865.1 of Betaproteobacteria bacterium. Taxonomy (GTDB): domain Bacteria; phylum Pseudomonadota; class Gammaproteobacteria; order Burkholderiales; family Burkholderiaceae_E; genus Quisquiliibacterium. The sequence goes on along the minus strand of JAGWVN010000059.1, from coordinate 623 downwards.
GCCATCAGCACGGTCAGCAGCGTGACCAGCACCAGCGCGGCCGGCAGCTCCCAGTACCAGGACAGCGTCACCGGCGCGGCCAGGCCCACCAGCAGGCCGCCGGCGGCGCCGCCGAGCGACACCATCAGGTAGAAGCGGGTGAGATGCCGGGGCGCGGGCTTGCGCGCCACCAGCTCGCCGTGGCAGAACAGGCAGCACACGAACAGCCCCAGCGCGAACAGCGGCACCGCCTGCGACAGCGGCAGCAGCGAGCGCTCGATGGCCGGTGGCCACAGCGGGTCGAGCCGGGGCCGCCAGCTCAACGCCAGCAGCATCAGCAGCGCCAGCAGCCCGGCCAGGGGCACCACCAGCCGGCGCTTGTACCAGCCGTCGCCGTCGAAGCACATGATGAAGGTGATCAGGTAGAGCGCGAGCGGCAGCACCCACAGGAAGGGGATCGACGCCACGTTCTGCGTGATGTGCGTGGTGATGGCCAGCAGCAGCACCGACCCCAGCGCCGACAGGCCGAGCCAGACGGCCTGTTCCCGCCAGCCGGGCGCCGCGGCGTCGGCGCTGATTGCCGCCCGGGCGTCGGCGCCCGGCCCGGCCGACCCGTCGGCCGTCGCGGCGCCCGCGGCGTCGCC
>JAGWVN010000176.1 GCA_018970865.1 Betaproteobacteria bacterium | reverse complement strand
CGGTTCTCGACCGGCGCCGGCCCCTGCGGGGTGGACGCGCAGCCGGCCAGCAGCAGGCCCAGCGCGACCACCACGCCGACCGGGCGCACGCCCCGCGGCCGCCGGGCCAGCCCGGGTGTGAGGGCGCGGGGGGTCTTCATGCGGTGCCCGGGCGAAGGGGAACGAACCGGGCCTCGTCGAGCACGGTGAGCTCCCAGGTGCGATCGCCGTTGCGTTCGACCAGGTGCAGGGCCTGACGCACGCCATCGCCCACCGGCGCGAGCAGGCGCGCGCCGGGCGCCATCTGCTCGAGCAGGGCATCGGGGATCTCGTCGCCGGCCGCGGCCACGACCACGGCGTCGAAGGGCGCCGAGGAGGGCGCGCCGAGCCGGCCGTCACCGAACATCAGGCGCAGGTTGGGCACCCGCAGCGGCCGCAGGTTGCGACGGGCCGCGTCGTGCAGCCCACGCACCCGCTCGATGGAGATCACCTCGCCGACCAGCGCCGCCATGAGCGCGGCCTGATAGCCGCAGCCGGTGCCGACCTCGAGGGCGCGCGCGCGGGCGCGCTGTTCTCTTGGCAGGCGCGCGAGCACGATCTCGAGCATGCGGGCCACGGTGCTCGGCCGCGAGATGGTCTGGCCATGGCCGATGGGGAGGGCGACGTCCTCGTAGGCGCGGCTGGCCAGCGCCGGCTCGACGAACAGATGCCGGGGCACGGTCTGCATGGCCGCCAGCACATGGGGATCGCGCACGCCCGCCTTGCGCAGATCCTGCACCATCCGCGCGCGGGCGCTCTCGGAAGCCAGGCCGAGACCGCCCGGTGCCGCGCTGATCGCCGGCGCGCGCGCGGCGCGAGGGGCGCGCGGCAGGGTCACCGCGCCAGCCAGTCGTGCACCGGCTGCATCCACTGGCCGCCGGTGAGATCGACATCGAGCGGGGTGACGCTGATCAGCCCGTGCTCGACCGCGTGGAAATCGGTGCCGGGACCGGCATCGCGGGCGCTGCCCGCCGGCCCGATCCAGTAGACGGTCTCGCCGCGCGGATTGACCGCCGGCACCACCGGCTCGGCCATGTGCCGGCGGCCGAGGCGGGTGACCTCGATGCCGGCGAGTTCGGCGGCCGGACGCGCCGGCAGGTTGATGTTGAGCAGCATCGGCTGGCGCGCGAGGTGCGGCGCAAACCGGCGCACCAGGTCGGCGGCGCTGGCCGCGGCGGAATCGAGATGGGGCCAGCCGCGCTGCACCAGCGAGAAGGCGATGGCCGGCACGCCGAGCAGAAAGCCTTCCATGGCCGCGGCCACCGTGCCCGAGTAGATGGTGTCGTCGCCCATGTTGGCGCCGTCATTGATGCCGGACACCACCAGATCGGGGCGCTGCGGCAGCAGGCCGGTGATGGCCACATGGACGCAGTCGGTGGGGGTGCCATCGACATAGCGATAACCGTTGGCGGCCTGCCGCACCGAGAGCGGGCGGTCGAGCGTAAGCGAGTTGGAGGCCCCGCTGCGGTCGCGCTGCGGCGCGACCACCGTCACCTCGGCGAACGCCGACAAGGCCCGGGCGAGGGCATCGATGCCCGGGGAAAAATAACCGTCGTCGTTGCTGACCAGGATGCGCATCCGCGGATTCTAGCGAATCGCGCCCGCGAGGCCGGAATGCCGCGGCGGCAGCCCCCTCAGCCCTCGGCCGGCCAGTCGCGGATGTAGGCCTTGAGCATGCGGTTCTCGAAGCCCTGGGCCTCGAGCACCGCGCGCGCGACATCGTGGAAGGACAGCACGCCGAGCACCACCTCGCCGTCCATCACCGGCAGGTAGCGCTGGTGGGTCTCGATCATCGCCCGACGCAGCTCGTTGACATCGGCATCGGGACTGACCACGGTGGGGCGCGGATTCATCACATCGCGCACGACGATCTCGGCCACCGGCGGCGTGGGGCCGGTGCGGTGCTCGGCCTGGCGCCGGGCCAGCACCCGGATCACCTCGCGGAAGGTGAGCATGCCCGCCAGCCGCCCCCGATCCATGACGATCAGCGAGCCGATGTCGTGCTCGGCCATGACCATCACGCAGTCGGACAGCATGGTCTCGGGCGAGACCGTGAACAGGGTGGAGCCCTTGACCCGGAGAATTTCGCTGACCTGCATGACCCCTCCCTCGTGACCGGCGCGATGCTAGCCGAGCGCCGGATGCCGTTCAAGGCAGGCGCGGATCTCGGCGGCGAGCTCGTCCTCGGTGTAAGGCTTGGTGAGGAAGGCATCGACCCCGACCTCGAGCGCGAGCCGGCGGTGCTTCTCGGAGGCGCGCGAGGTGATCATGATCACCGGCACGCCGCGCAGTCCGGCATCGGCGCGCAGCGCGCGCACCAGCTCGACGCCGTTCATGCGTGGCATCTCGAGATCGACGATCGCCAGCGCCGGCGCCTCGGCGCGCGCCCGGGCAAGCGCCTCGAGGCCATCGCCCGCGCCCAGCGCCCGCAGACCGAGATCCTGCACGAAGGCCTCGGTGGCGCGGCGCACGCTGACCGAGTCGTCGACCACCAGGCAGAGCGGCGCGCGCGGCGCTTCCGGCAGCGCCGGCGCCGTCAGCGCGCCCGCCACGGCCTGCAGGCCACCGGCGGCGAGCAGCTGGGGCAGATCGATCACCGCCGCAGCCGAGCCATCGCCGAGCACGCAGGCCCCCTCCACCCCGGGCAGCCGCGGCAGCCAGGAGGGCAACGGCCGCAGCACCACCCGGCGGGTCTGGGCGAGCGCCGGACCGATCAGCGCGACCGCCTCGCCGTCCTGCCCGCGCACCACCAGCACGGCCTCGGCCGGCGGCGGCGCATCGGCAGAGGCGGATTGGGCCGGATCGGCGCGGCTCAGCCAGCCGGCGGGCAGGCCGAGCAGCGCATCGAGCCGGCGCACCGGCACCGGCCCCTGCGGCGTGTCGACCACCGGCCGGCCATCGGCCTCGGTGCGGGTCGGCAGGCCCGGCAGGATGTGCTCGACCTGGCGCACCGACAGCGCCAGCACATGGGTGGCGGTGCGGGCCACCAGCACCGGCAGGCCGGCCATCGAGACCGGCAGCGACACCGAAACCGTGAGCCCGCGGCCGGGTTCGGAGGCCAGCGACAGCTGTCCGCGCAGGGCGGCGACCGCTCGCTGGACCACATCCAGGCCGATGCCGCGACCGGCGAGCTGGGTGGCCGCCTCGCGGGTGGAGAATCCGGGGGCGAGCACCAGGCGCGCGATGCGCGCGGCATCCGGCCGGGGCGCGTCGGCGGCAATCAGGCCGCGGGCCCGGGCCTGGGCCACGATCCGGTCCTCATCGAGGCCACGGCCGTCATCGAGGCAGGTGACGGCGAGGGCGCGGCCGGTGTGGGCAAAGCCCAGCCGCACCGTGCCCAGCTCGGGTTTGCCGGCCCGCGCGCGCTCGTCCGGGTCTTCGATGCCGTGGCTGACCGCGTTGCGCAGCAGGTGGACGAGGGGATCGACCAGGCTTTGCAGCAGCTGCGCGTCGACCGCGGTGGCGTCACCGGCGATCTCCAGCCGCACCCGGCGCGAGCCCATCCGGGCCGCCTGGCGGACCGCGCGCTGCAGGCGGGGCACGATGGTGGCCACCGGCACCATGCGCGACTGCATCACGGTCTCGCTGAGATCGGTCTGCACCCGCTCGAGCTGGCCGATCGCATCGCCGAGCGCGGCGACATGATGATCGAGCTGCCGATCGATGAGGCGGCTGTCGGCGCCGGCCTCGGCGATGCGGCGCGAGACGGTGTGCAGGTCGTCGTAGCGGTCGAGCTCCAGCGCATCGAAGCCGGCCTGGCCGGCATCGCGGTCGACCACCAGGCTGCGCAGGTCGACCACGCGCTCGAGCTCGATGGCGAGATCCTGCAGGCGCTCGCTCTCGGCGCGCAGGGCGGCGCGGGTGTCCTGCAGGC
>JAGWVN010000058.1 GCA_018970865.1 Betaproteobacteria bacterium | reverse complement strand
GGCCGCGCGGTCCGGGTGGCTGGCGTGAACTGGGAGATCACCGACGACATCGAGGCCCGGGAGCGCATCCGCCAGTCGGGCGAACGCCTGGGCCTGGCGCTGGCCGCGGCCAATGCCTCGGTGTGGGAGTACTTGCGCGACCGGGGCCGGGTGGTCTGGGATGAACGCGCCTGCGATCTCTACGGCACCGACCCCAATCGGGCCGGCAGCCGCATCGGCCTGGTCCATCCCGAGGACCGGGTCCGGATCGCCACGCTGATCGCCGACAGCGTGCTCGACAGCAGCGCCCGCGACTTCGTCTTCGAGTACCGCATCCTGCACCCGGTGCGCGGCCTGCGCTGGCTGCGCTGCATCGGCCGCCGGGAGGTCGCGCCGGACGGCACGCGCCGCTCCACCGGCATCGACATCGATGTCACCGCCGAGCGCACCGCCACCGAGGCGATCGAGGAGGCGCGGCGGGCTGCCGAGGCGGCCAGTCGCGCGAAGAGCGCCTTTCTGGCCAACATGAGCCACGAGATCCGCACCCCGATGAACGCGATCATCGGCATGACCGGCCTTGCCCACCAGGCCGGTTCGCTGGCGCAGTCGAGCTCCTACGCGGCCCAGGCGCACTCGGCCGCCCGCAGCCTGCTGACCGTGCTCAACGATGTGCTCGACTTCTCGCGCATCGAGGCCGGACGGCTCGAGCCCGAGCGCATCGAGTACGCCATCGAGGAGATGCTCTCGCCGGTGCTCGATGTGGCCGGATTCGGCGCCGGCGAGAAGCGCGTCGCGCTGGTGGTGGAGTTCGGCGCCGAGGTGCCGGCGCGCTGCATCGGCGACCCCTCCCGGATCGCGCAGATCCTGTTCAACCTCGCCGGCAATGCCGTCAAGTTCACCGAGCGCGGATTTGTCGCGATCAGCGTCGGGGTGACGGGCGAGCGCCTGCGCTTCGAGGTGACAGACTCCGGCATCGGACTGAGCCCCGCCCAGCAGCGCGAGGTCTTCGAGCCCTTCATCCAGGCCGACATCAGCACCAGCCGGCGCTTCGGCGGCACCGGCCTGGGCCTGAGCATCTGCCGCCGCCTGGCCGAACTGATGGAGGGCGAACTCGGGGTGCGGGCCCGCCCCGAGGGCGGCTCGGTGTTCTGGCTCGACCTTCCTCTGCGGCCAGTGCCCGGGGTCGAGCCGGTCTGGGGCACGCGCCGCTCCGGGCGAGATGTGCTGGTGCTGCATCATGATCCGGTCGCGGCCCGCAGCCTGGGCAGCCAGGCGGGGCGGCTGTGCGCCCGCGCGAGCACGCTCACCGACGCTGATGCGCTCGCCGGCTGGCTGCGGCTGCAGCCGGCGGCCTCGGCGCCGCTGCTGTGCGTCGATGCCCGCCTGCTGCCGGCCGATGCCGGCGCGTGGCTGGCCGGCCTGCGCGCGCACCCCAGCCGGCCTGCCGTGGCGCTGATCGCGCGCCGGCTGTCGGCGCTGCCCACCGCCGACACCGTCCTGCTCGAACCGGTGCTGCCCTCGGCCTGGCAACGCTGTCTGGGCCTGGGCGCCTCGGGCTCGGCCGCCGCGCCCTCCGAGCCCGCACCCGGCGCGCGCCCGCGCGCCCTGCAGCCCGGCATGTTCGCCGGCAAGGACATCCTGCTGGTCGAGGACAACGACCTCAACCGCGCGCTGGTGCTGGCCATCCTCGCGGACGCCGGGGCCGCCATCCGCATCGCCGGCAACGGCGTGGAGGCGCTGGCCGCGGTGCGCGAGCGGCGGCCCGATGTGGTGCTGATGGACATCCACATGCCGGTGATGGATGGGTACGAGGCCACCGCCGCCATTCGCGCCCTGGGCGCCGACGGTCGCGATCTGCCGATCATCGCCACCACCGCCGACGCGCTCGAGAGCGATCGCGATCGCGCGCTGCGCGCGGGCATGAACGATCACCTGACCAAGCCGCTGGAACCCTCCCGGCTGGTGGAGGTGCTGCAGCGCTGGATCGGATCGGCGCCGGGACGCGATGCCCCGGCAGGGCAGGCGGTGCAGGGCCGCTCCAGCGCACCGCCTGGCGCGCTGCCGGCGGGCTCGGACGGCCTGGCCGATGCCGCCACGGCCACGGCCGCGGGCCGGGGCGCTGCCGTGGCCGCCGCGCCAGCGGCCCCTCCGCCCGCCCCGGGCCTGTCCGCCGGCGCCGTGCTCGATCTGGCGGAAGGCCTCCGGGGCTGCCTGGGGCGTCAGGCGCTGCTCGCCCAGACCCTCGGCATCTTCCTCGATGTCTACGGGCCGGTGCCCGATCGGCTCGCCGCCGGGGCGTCGCCCGAGGAGGGCGGCCCCGATCTGCGCCGGCTCGCGCACACCCTCAAGGGCAGCGTGCGCACCCTGGGCATGAACCGGCTCGCCGATGTGGCCGCCGCCGTCGACGCCGAACTGCGCGCCGGCGCGCCGCCGAGCGCAGCCCACCGGGCAAGCCTCGAGGCGAGCTTGCGGCTGACCCTCGAGCAGGCCGGCGAGGCGCTCGCCCGGCTCAGGGCGTCATCCGGATGACCACCCGGCCGATCGCCTCGCGCCGCGCGAGCAGCTGAAAGCCGGCCAGGGCATCGGCAAGGTCGAGCTGGTGACCGACATGCGGCACCAGCACGCCCTGTGCCGCCAGCCGGTCGACCTGGACCTGGTTGTCGGCGCCCAGAGCCGGGAAGCGCCGGCCGTACTCACCCGCCCGAACCCCCAGCACCGAGATGCCGCGGATGAGGATCTGGTTGGCTGCGATCGTCGGGATGCGGCCGTCGGCAAAGCCCACCACCAGCAGCCGCCCACCCCAGGCCAGGCAGCGCACCGAGGCATCGAACAGGTCCCCGCCCACCGGGTCGTAGACCACATCCACGCCGCGATCGCCGGTGAGCGCGCGCACCCGGTCGCGCAGCCCGGCGATGCCCACGCTGGAGAGGTCGATGGTCTCGTGCGCGCCGTGCGCGCGGGCCACCGCGATCTTGGCCGGGCTGGAGGCGGTGGCGATCACCCGCGCGCCCAGGTGCACGCCCAGGCGCACCGCCGCCACGCCCACGCCGCCGCCGGCGCCATGCACCAGGAGGGTTTCGCCGCGGGCGAGCTGGCCGCGGCACACCAGCGACACATAGGCGGTGATGCCCTGCGAGCTCATCGCCGCGGCGTGGGCGTCGTCCAGGCCCTCGGGCACCGGGCGAAGTGCCCGCGCTGGCAGGACGCGTTCCTGCGAGAGGGCGCCCTCCTTGGCCGAGCCGATCACTCGCAGGCCGGGCTGGATCCAGGCGTCGACGCCGGGCCCCACCTCGAGCACGCGGGCGCAGCACTCCATGCCCGGAACGAAGGGCAGCGCGGGCTTGTGCTGGTAGCCGCCACGGGTCATGAGCAGGTCGGGAAAGCCGATCGCGGCGGCGATCACCTGCAGCCGCACCTCGCCGGGCCCCAGCGGCTGGCGCTCGCGCTGCTCGAAGGCCAGCCCAGAGAGGTCGTTGCTCAGCCGCTGGCAGACCAGGGCGGTGTGCGTTGGGTGACTCATGGCGCGCGCCCGCTCACTTGCCGTCGAGCTCGGCGAACACCTTGCGGGCGATCCGGAAGCTGTCGAGCGCGGCCGGCGCGCCGCAGTAGACCGCGGTCTGCAGCAGCACCTCCTTGATCTCGTCGCGGGTCACGCCGTTGCGGATCGCGCCGCGCAGGTGGATCTCGAGCTCGTGCGGCCGGTTGAGCGCGGTGATCATCGCGAGGTTGAGCATGCTGCGGGTGCGGAAGTCGAGGCCCGGCCGCACCCACGAAGCGCCCCAGGCGTGTTCGGTGAGGTAGTCCTGCAGGTCGCGGCTGAAGTCGTCGGCCTCGCGGTAGGCCTTCTCGACATAGGCTTCGCCGAGCACCTTCGCGCGGGCGGCATAGCCGGCCTTCCAGGTGTCGGATTTCTGGTCTTGGCTCATCGGGTGTCTCCGGTGGTGTGGGGCCGGCGGGCTGCCGGCCCCGGGGTTCATTCCTCGGCGCGCGAGAAGCCGGCGAGGCGGCCGCCATCGATCACGATGGTCTGGCCGGTCATGAAGCGGCCGGCGGGGCCGGCCAGCATCACGGCCGCGCCGGCGATCTCGTCGGGTTCGCCGATGCGCTTGAGCGGGGTGTGCTTCACGGTGCGCTCCAGCAGCCAGGGCGTCTCCCAGAGCTGGCGGGCGAAGTCGGTCTTGATCAGCCCGGGCGCGATGCAGTTGGCGCGCACATTGCCGCCGCCCCATTCGACCGCCAGGTTGCGCGCAAGCTGCATGTCGGCGGCCTTGGACAGCGCGTACACCCCGAGCCGGTCGGAGCCCTGATAGCCGCCGATGGAGGAGATGATGATGATCGCCCCGTCGCCGCGCCGGGCCATCTGCGGGGCGACCATGTTGCACAGCCAGAAGTTGCTGCGGACATTGCTGTTCATCACCCGGTCGTAGGCCTCGTCGCTCATCTCGGTGGACGGACCGTAGTACGGATTGACCGCGGCGTTGCACACCAGGATGTCGATGCCGCCCCAGGTCTGCGTGGTGCGCTCGACCATGGCGGCCAGGTCTTCCTTGCGGCCGATGTGGCAGGCCATGGCCATGGCCTCGCCGCCACGCTCGCGGATGCCCGCGACCACCGTCTCGCAGGCATCGAGCTTGCGGCTGGAGACCACCACCCGCGCGCCGTGCTCGGCCATGCGTTCGGCGATCGCCCGGCCGATGCCGCGGCTGGCGCCGGTGATCACCGCCACCTTGCCGCTGAGGTCGAAGAGAGAGCCCGCGCGGCTGGCGGGCGAGGCGGTCTGGCTCATGGGTGCCTTTCGGGAAGGGGCAGGGAACCGGCCGGGATGCCCGGCCGCGGGGTCGCGCCGATGATAGCCGCGGGGGCCGCCTGGCGCGGCCGATGGCCTGCCGGGGTGTTCCGCTCGACGCGGATGGCACCCGTCGGGGGCGGCGCATCCGGTCGCTATACTGCCGGGCAGCCGCGGCGCACCCTGCGCCGCTCCCTGCGGAGTCAGCCATGTCGAACCCGCGCCCCGGCGGGGGGCCGGGGTGAGCGCCCCGGCCAGCGCGCCGTCGGTCCGCCTGCCCGAGGGCGGCGCCATCACCGAGGTGGCGGGCATCCGCGTGGGTCACCACACCGATCCGCGCCGGCCCACCGGCTGCACCGTCATCCTCGCCGAGGGCGGCGCGGTGGCGGGCGTCGATGTCCGCGGCGCCGCGCCCGGCACCCGCGAGACCGACCTGCTCGCGCCCACCAATCTCGTCGAGCAGGTGCATGCCGTCCTGCTCGCTGGAGGCAGCGCCTTCGGCCTGGACGCCGCGGGCGGGGTCATGCGCTGGCTGGAAGAGCGCGGCATCGGCCATCCCGCCGGTCCGGCCCGGGTGCCGATCGTGCCGGCGGCCATCCTGTTCGACCTCGGCGTGGGCGATCACCGCATCCGGCCCGATGCCGCCGCCGGCTACGCCGCGGCGCAGGCCGCCAGCGCGCAGGCGCCGGCCCAGGGCTCGGTGGGCGCGGGCGCCGGGGCCACGGTGGGCAAGCTGCACGGCCTGCATCGCGCCATGAAGGGCGGCATCGGCACCGCCTCGGTGCGCGTGGGCGGGATCACCGTGGGCGCGATCGTCGCGGTGAACGCCGTGGGCGATGTGATCGATCCCACCACCGGCCGGCTGGTGGCCGGGCTGCGCAGCGCCGACGGCCGCCGCCTCGAAGGCACCACCCCCGCGCTGCTGCGCGGCGAGTTCCCGGCCGCGCTGCAGGCCGGCATGGCCACCACCATCGGCTGCGTGGCCACCGATGCGGCGCTCACCAAGGCGCAGGCCCAGAAGGTCGCGCAGATGGCCCACGACGGCCTGGCGCGCACCATCGATCCGGTGCACACCCTGTTCGATGGCGATACCCTGTTCGCGCTGGCCACCGGCCGCAGCGGCCTGAGCGGCAACCCCTCCGCGCTCGGCGCGCTGGCCGCCGCGGTCACCGCCGCGGCGGTGCTGCAGGCGGTGCGTCAGGCCGGCCCGCTGCGCGGTCCCGGCCTGCCCGATCTGCCCTGCGCGGCCGACTTCCATTCCCTCTGATCGCCCCACCGTCCGGAGCCCCGATGACCCATCCCGCCGACCTGTCCGCCGCCGAGCTCTCGGCCGGCTATGCCCGCGCCACGCTCTCGCCGGTGGAAGTCACCCGGGCGGTGCTCGATCGCATCGCCGCCTGGGAGCCGGTGCTCAATGCCATGTACCTGGTGCACCGCGAGTCGGCCCTGGCCGACGCGCGGGCGGCCGAGGCGCGCTGGCGCGCCGGCAATCCGCTGTCGCCGCTCGACGGCGTGCCGGTGACCGTGAAGGAGAACATCCACACCCGCGGCGACCCGGCGCCGATCGGCACCGCCGCGGCCGATGCCGTGCCCATGCCGCGTGACGCGCCGCCGGCGGCGCGACTGCGCGAGGCCGGCTGCGTGCTGCTCGGCAAGACCACCATGCCCGACCTCGGCATGCTCTCGGCCGGGGTCTCGTCGGTGCACGGCATCACCCGCAATCCCTGGAACACCGCCTGCAACACCTCGGGCTCCTCGTCGGGGGCGGGGGCGGCGGCGGCGGCCGGCTACGGGCCGCTGCATGTGGGCACCGACATCGGCGGATCCATCCGGCTGCCGGCCGCGCATGGCGGCATCTTCGGGCTCAAGCCCAGCCTGGGCCGGGTTCCGATCGATCCTCCCTTCCTGGGCCGGGTGGCCGGGCCGATGACCCGCAGCGTGCGCGATGCCGCCATGCTGCTGTCGGTGCTCGCCCGGCCCGATGTCCGCGACCACATGAGCCTGCCGCCGCAGCCCACCGATTACGCCGCCGCTCTGGAGGGCCTCCCGGTGCGCGGCCTGCGCATCGGCTGGCTGGCCGACATGGGGGTGGGCCTGCCGCTCGATCCGCAGGTGCGTCAGGCCAGCGCCGACGCCGCCGCGGTGCTGGCCGCCGCGGGCGCGCAGGTCAGTCCGATCGCGCCCTGGCTGAGCGCCGAGATGCTCGACGGCATCTGCACCTTCCTCGAGGCGCGCTCGCACAACGACATCGCCGACATGCCGGCCGAGCGGCGCGCGCTAGTGCTGCCTTTCGTGATGCGCTGGTGCACCTGGCGGGCCGCAGGCTTCTCGGGGCGCGATGTCATGACCGGCTTCGCGCGCCTGATGGCCATGCGCGAGGCGGCGGTGCGGGCGGTGTCGGCCTTCGACTTCGTGATCTCGCCGGTGTCGCCGGTGGTGTCGTATCCGGCCGAGCAGCCCAGCCCCGGCAACGATGCCACCAACGCGCTCTCGCACATCGCCTACACCGTGGCCTTCAACTTCAGCGAGCAGCCTGCGGCCTCGGTGAACTGGGCGGCGTCGGCCGAGGGCATGCCGCTGGGCGTGCAGGTGGTCGGGCAGCGCTTCGATGATCTCGGCGTGCTGCGGCTGTCGCGCGTGCTGGAGCAGCTGCGCCCGGCGCAGCGGCCCTGGCCGCTGCCGGTCGTGGCCTAGAAGATGTGCACGGCGTTGGGCGCGAACAGGCCGATCACGCTGAACACCACGCCGAGCACGCCCAGAACGCCCGAGATCCAGGCCAGCGCCGCGATGCCGGTGATGATCGTGGCCGAGGCCAGCACGATCGCGATCTGCACCGCGCCGCTGGCGATCTCGTACTGGTGGTAAGCCGCCATCGAGCGGTCGCGGCGGGCCTCGGCCTGCTTGGCGCGGGCCATCAGTTCCTTGCGGCCCTCGCCGGTCTCGGGCTCGGAGTCATAGCGGGCAGCGGTCTTGCGCCAGGCCTCGGTCTGCTTGCCTACCGCCTCGGGGGCGGCGGCGCCGGCCTGCAGTTCGGCGGCCTCGGCGGCGGTGCGCAGCGTGGTCATGCGCACCGTCTTGGCCTGGTAGAAGTTCCAGAGATTGGCCGCCTCGATGTTGGCGCTGAGGGCGGCGGTCTGGGCGGCCTTGCCGAGGGTCTCGGAGAAGGCCAGCACCAGCGCGAGCATCGCGATCAGCAGCGCAATGCCCTTGTGGGATGTATCGACATGACCGGCAGCGGACATCGCAGTCTCCTGGGCGCGTCCTCGCCGGGCGCGCGTGCCGGCGACGGGACGCGCGATTCTAGCGTGGCGCCCGGGGGGGCGCCACGCGCGATGACCAGGGCTCAGTGGACGAGGCTGGCGGGGTCGCACACCGACTGCACGGTCCAGTCGAACACCCGCCGGGCCTTGGCCTGGGCGGTGAGTTCCTCGGCCTCTTCCTCCAGGCGCTCGAAACGCGTGGTCGGGCCGTGCGCATTGCACTCGCTCTCGAGCAGGTCGTCGTCGATCAGCATGTCGGTCATGATGGATGCCTCCTGTCGAGCCATGGTGCGACCGGTCCTCGCGCCCTGACGCGCGGATGCCGACGACGCGGCGCGCGATCCCGACGAGCGGCGCGCCGCGCCGTTCAGGGCCGCCGAACGGTCGGTCAGAGCGTGTTATAGCGGGGCCGGCACGGCCGGGCGATGAGGCTGCGCAGGCGGGCGGCGTGCCGGTTCATCAGGCCTGCGGTTCGCCAGCGCGGGGGCCATCCCTTACCATCGGCGGGTTGCGCGGGCCGCGTTGCGGCCTGCACCGGCGCCGATCATCCCTTCCTGTTTCCCCACCGAGGAGTCCTCATGTCGCAAGCCTATATCGTGTCCGCCGTCCGCACCGCGGGCGGCCGCAAGGGCGGCCGGATGTCCGGCTGGCATCCCGCCGATCTCGCCGCTGAAGTGCTCAACGAACTCATGGCCCGCACCGGCGCCGATCCCGCGCTGGTCGAGGATGTGATCATGGGCTGCGTCGGCCAGGTCGGCGAGCAGGCCACCAATGTCGCGCGGGGCGCGGTGCTCGCCTCGAAGCTGCCCGAGAGCGTGCCGGGCACCTCGGTCGACCGCCAGTGCGGCTCCTCGCAGCAGGCCCTCCACTTCGCCGCCCAGGCGGTGATGTCGGGCAGCATGGATGTGGTCATCGCCGCCGGTGTCGAGAGCATGACCCGCGTGCCCATGGGCCTGTCGGTGGCGCTGCCGGCCAAGAACGGCTTCGGCACCTACATGAGCCCGGCCCAGCAGGCCCGCTATCCGGGCGTTCAGTTCAGCCAGTTCACCGGCGCCGAGATGCTCGCGAAGAAGTACGGCCTGAGCAAGGACGAGCTCGACGAGTACTCGTTCCGCAGCCATCAGCGCGCCGCGGCGGCCACCCAGGCCGGGGCCTTCCGCGACGAGATCGTGCCGGTGCGCGTGCGCCTGGCCGACGGCAGCCTCACCGACGAGCTGCACACCGTCGACGAGGGCATCCGCTTCGATGCCTCGCTCGAGGGCATCCGCGGCGTGAAGCTGATCGCCGAAGGCGGTGTGCTCACCGCGGCCAGCGCCAGCCAGATCTGCGACGGCGCCTCTGGCGTCATGGTGGTCAACGAGCGCGGCCTGAAGGCCCTGGGCGTCGAGCCGCTGGCCCGCATCCACCACATGACCGTGATCGGCCACGATCCGGTGGTCATGCTCGAGGCGCCGCTGCCGGCCACGCAGCACGCGCTGCGCAAGGCCGGCATGCGCATCGACGACATCGATCTCTTCGAGGTCAACGAGGCCTTCGCCTCGGTGCCGGTGTCGTGGCTCAAGACCACCGGCGCCGACCCCGAGCGGCTCAATGTCAACGGCGGCGCCATCGCGCTGGGTCACCCCCTGGGCGGCTCGGGCACCAAGCTGATGACCACCCTGGTCCATGCGCTGCGTCAGCGTGGCAAGCGCTACGGCCTGCAGACCATGTGCGAGGGCGGTGGTCTGGCCAATGTGACCATCGTCGAGCGGCTCTGACCCGCCCCGGCATGACCGCGTCACGCCATCCGCGCGCCGGCCGGCTGTTCCCCGCCGCGCTGGTTCTGGCGCTGGCGCTGGTCGGGCCCTTGAGCGCCCGGGCCCAGTCCGGCGCTCCCGATGGCGCCGGCCCGGGCGGCGGTGCGGAGCGCATGGTGGCTGGCGAGCGCGCCGGCCCCGGCGAGCGCGCCGGCGCGGGCGACGCGCAGCGACTCGACGCGGTGGTGGTGCGCGCCGAACGCAGCCTGGAGGAGCGCTTCGCGTCCACCGGCTCGCGGGTCACGGTCACCCGCGGCGACATCGAGCAGATGGGCGCCGACACCATCGCCGATGTCCTGCAGAAGCTGCCCGGCGTGCAGGCGGCGCCGAACGCCTCGGGCTCGGTCGACATCCGCATGCGCGGCATGGACCGCGGCGCCACCCAGATCCTGGTCGACGGGCAGCGCGTGAGCGGCGGGCGGGCGGGCGCGCAACTGCCCTTCGATCAGCTGCCCGCCGACATGATCGAGCGCATCGAGGTGCTGCGCGCCCCCTCGGCCGAATACAGCGGCGCCACCGGCGGCACCCTCAACATCGTGCTGCGCGAATCCGCCCCGCGGCCCGAGACCAGCCTGCGGCTGAGCGGCCAGCAGGCCTTCGGCGAGCAGGCGCCACGGCTGTTCTACAGCCGCAATGCCGGGCTGCCGGGCGACAGCCGCTGGACTTATCTGGTCTCGGTGTCGGCCGGCGAGCGCCTCTGGGGCAGCGACCTGCATCGCGAGGTGATCGGCGCCGACGGCACCCGCACCGGCGGCGACGATCATCTGCGTGGCCGCACCCGCGAGCTCACCGTGCTGCCGCGGCTGAACGGCCGGCTCTCGGCCACCGACAGCGTGGTGCTGCGCGCCACGCTGCTCGCCGCCGAGACCGACAGCCGCTCCGAGGGCAGCCTCGCTGGCGCGCGCGCCGACGGATCACCGGTGGCGGGCGGCTCCCGCGAGACCGGCGACATCCATCGCCAGCTGATGCAGCTGCGCGCCGACTGGACCCGGCGGCTGTCGTCGGCGCGGCTCGAGACCCGCGCCTCGGTGGAGCGTTCCGGCGAACGCATCGGCCGCGAGCGCCTGGAGTGGCTCGACACCCAGACCGCCAGCGGTGCGACCAACCGCAGCACGCTGGCCTCGGACTTTGGCGATCGCCGCGCCGAGCATGCCGCCCAGGCTGCCATCAAGCTCACCGGCACCGGCAGCGAGCAGGTCTGGATGGCCGGCCTGGAATACGAGCAGCGGCGCCTGAGCATCGACAGCCATCTGGCCACGGGCGCGGCGACGCCCACCGACCGTCAGCTCTCGTCGTGGTTCAGCCGCCGGGTGCTCTGGGGCCAGAACGAGTGGGCCGTGCCGGGGCGCGGCACGCTCACCGCCGGCCTGCGTGCCGAGGCGCTCAGCCGCGGCACCGAAGTCGACGGCACCCGCCAGCAGGATGCGCCCGAGCAGTGGCAGCCCTCGCTGCACTGGCGCCAGCCGCTCGCCCAGGGCTGGCAGGCCCGCGCCAACCTGGCCCGCATCCGCAAGCTGCCGGCGCTCACCGACACCATCGACCGGGTGATTCCGGGCTGGGGCAGCAACTCGCCCGCGCGGCCCGACCTCATCGGCAACCCGGCCCTGCGCCCGGAGACCACCCTGAGCCTGGACACCGGCCTGGAGCGCCGTCTCGAGGGTGGCGGACAGGCCGGCGTGAATGTCTTCGTGCGCAGCATCGACGACCTGATCGTGCGCCGGACCACCGAGGTGGCGGGGCGCTGGCAGCAGCGGCCCGAGAACCTCGGGAGCGCGCTGGTCTGGGGCATCGAGGCCGATGTCCGCCAGCACCTCGGCGCGATCGGCGCGCGCGGCTGGAATCTCAGCGCGAATGCCAGCCTGCTGCAGTCGCGGGTCGATGACGGCGCCGGCTGGCAGGGCCGCATCCCCGGTCAGGCCCACTACCTGGCCAACCTCTCGGTGGCCCGGCCGATGCCCCGCTCGGGCGGCGCCTTCGGTGGCGTGTCGCTGTCCCTGAAGGGCGCCTCCGACCTGGGCACCAGCGCGGCCATGGGCGGGCGCGAGCGGGCCCGGCTTGGCGTCGACGCCCATGCCGGGCAGCTCATCAGCGGCCTGGGCTTCTGGCGGCTGGATGTCTTCAACCTGGGCAATACCCGCATCCGCCGCGAGCGCGTGGACGCGGTTGCGGCCGGCAGCCGCTACGAGCAGTCGGCCGAGACCTGGGGCACCCGGCTGCTGATCACCGTGGGCACCCGCTGGTAGCGCGGCGGCTCAGCCGGGCTGCCAGCCCTTCTTCAGGCGCTTGGCGATCGACCAGCGGTGCACCTCGGAGGGGCCGTCGTAGATCCGGAAGGCCCGGATGTCGCGGAAGATCTGCTGCACCGGCGTGTCCTCGGTCACCCCGAGCCCGCCCAGCACCTGCACGCAGCGGTCGGCCACCCGGTAGAGCGCCTCCGAGACCGCCACCTTGGCGATGCTCGACTCATGCGTGCCGGGCTGGCCCTGGTCGAGCACCCAGGCGCACCAGTCGATGGTGAGCAGCGACTGCTGCAGGTCGATCTCGTTGTCGGCGAGCATGAAGCCCACGCCCTCATGGTCGATCAGCGGCTTGCCGAAGGCCTTGCGCCGGCAGGCGTAATCCACCGCGATGTCGTGGGCGCGGCGCGCCGCGCCCCACCAGCGCATGCAGTGGGTGAGACGCGCCGGCGCGAGCCGGATCTGCGCGTAGCGGAAACCCTGGTCGACCTCGCCGAGCACCTGGTCGGCAGGCACCCGGACATCATCGAGGGTGACCACCGCATGGCCGCCGGGCATGGAGCGGTCGATGGTGCCCAGGGTGCGTTCGATGACGATGCCCGGGGTGTCCATGTCGGTGAGGAACATGGTGGCGCCGTGCTCGGTGCGGGCCATGATGATGGCCACGCCCGCGCCCTCGGCCCCGGTTATCAGCCACTTGCGGCCGCGGATCACCCAGGTGTCGCCGTCCTTGCGGGCGCTGGTGGCCATCATCGACGGATCGGAGCCGGCACCGTCATCGGGCTCGGTCATCATGAAGGCCGACCGGATCTGGCCGGCCGCCAGCGGGCGCAGCCAGCGCTCCTGCTGGGCCGGGGTCATCACCTTCTGGAAGAGGTGCATGTTGCCCTCGTCGGGCGCCATGCAGTTCATGGCCACCGGGCCGAGCATCGAGTAGCCGCAGGCCCGCAGCACGGTGGCGGTCTCGCGGTGGTTCAGCCCGCAGCCGCCCCAGTCTTCACCCACCTGGGGCGCGAGCAGGCCGGCCTCGCGGGCCTTGGCCTGCAGTTCGCGGCGCAGCGCGTCGCTGGGGCCGTGGTGTTCGATGCGCGGATCCTGCTCGTAGGGGATCACCACCTCGCGGATGAAGCGTTCGGTGCGCGCCTGAAGTTCGAGTTCGCGCGGGCTGCGATGGAGTTCGATCATGGTCTGACCCTGGTGTGACGTGTGACGGGTGTCGGGGAAGGAAGACGGGCCGCCGCGGGGCGGCCGGCTCAGGCGGATTCGGGGCCGGTGAGCATCGGCAGCTCGGGCCGGGTGGACCACTCGAGCAGCGAATTGTCGTAGAGCGCCCAGTCGGGATGCCCGAGCATCTCGAGCACGAAGGCGGTGGTGCTCGCCGCGATGCCGCCGCCGCAGTAGGTGATCGCCCGCCGGGCCTGCCAGGCGCCGGCCTGCTCGAGCTGCGCGCGCAAGGTCTCGTCGGGCAGCAGCCGGCCGGTGGCGGCGTCGAGCATCTCGCGCGCCGGCACGCTGCCGCTGCCCGGGATGCGGCCCGGCCGTCCGTAGTGGGTGCCGCCGCTGCCCGCGAACTGTTCGCGGCTCAGCGCGTTCAGTCGGCAGGTGCCGGCATCGGCGAGGCTGGCCAGCACCTCGGCGGCGTCGGCAATCAGACGCGGGCGCCGGCGCACGGTGTAGGTCTCGGGGTGGATGGCTGGCAGCTCGTCGGTGAGCGGGAGACCCTCCGCGCGCCAGGCCTCGAGGCCGCCGTCGAGCACCGACAGGCGCTCATGGCCGGCGGCGTGGAGCACATACCAGGCCCGCGTGACCGAGCCGAAATAGCCATGGCCGTAGAGCACCACCTGGTGCCGGTTGGCGATGCCCAGCCCGCCGAGCAGCGCGGCGATGCGCTCGTCGCTCGGGAAGGTGTAGGGGTACCGGCCCTGCGGATCGGAGAGATCGGTGGCCATGTTCAGGTAGCGCGCCCCGGAGATGTGGGCCTCCCGGTACGCGGGCAGCCCGCTCTCCACGCGCGAGGCGCCCACCGGCTGCACGATCAGCTGAGCGCTGCAGTCGATGATCCGCAGGTCGGGGTCGCGCAGATGCTGGTGCAGCCACTGCGGGCTGACCAGCATCCGGTCGCGCCGCGAGGGCGCGGTGGCGCTCATGCCTGCCGTGCCTGCCGGGTTCAGGCCGGCGTGAACAGCGGCACCGGCGGCCCGCCGTCGGTGGGCTTGAAGACCACCCGCACCCGGTCGCCGATGCGCAGCGCGTCAAGGTCGCAGTCGGCGAAGTTGGTGAGCATGGTCACGCCTTCGTCGAGGGTGACATAGCCGATCGCGAAGGCGATGGGACCGGCGCGGCGGGTGACGCTCACGGTGTAGATGGTGCCGGTGCCGGCGGCCGGCTTCCACTCGGTGCGGTCGCTGCCGCAGTGCGGGCAGAGCGGGCGCGGATACCAGTGGTACTCGCCGCAGTCGGCGCACTGCTTGATGAGCAGCCGGCCTTCGGCAGCGGCCTTCCAGAAGGGCTCGCTGTCGGGGTAGAGAACCGGCGCGCTGAGCTTGCGATCCTGATAAGGGGTGGCCATGGTGTTCACTCCCGTTCCATGATGAGGGTGCCGCTGCCGTGGCGGTTGCCGAGCAGGCCGCCGGTGCCGTGCGCGAGCGCGAGCTGGCAGTTGGGCACCTGCACCCGGGGATGGGCCTCGCCGCGCAGCTGGCGCACCGCCTCGATCACCTTGGTGATGCCGCCGCGGTTGGCCGGGTGGTTGTTGCACAGGCCGCCGCCATCGGTGTTGAAGGGCAGCTTGCCCACGCCGGAGATCAGGTTGCCGTCGGCCACGAAGCGTCCCCCCTGACCCTTGGCGCAGAAGCCCAGGTCTTCCAGCTGCACCAGCACGGTGATGGTGAAGCTGTCGTAGATGGACGCGTACTGGATGTCGGAGGGCTTGACGCCGGCCTCGGCGAAAGCGATGGCGCCGGAGCGCACCGCGCCGGAGTAGGTGAGGTCGACCTTGCCGCCATCCTGGCCCTTGATGGACTCGCCGGCGCCGATGATCTTCACCAGCGGCCGCTTGAGCGAGCGCGCGATCTCGGGCTTGACGATCACCAGCGCGCCGCCGCCGTCACTGACCACGCAGCAGTCCATGCGGTGCAGGGGATCGGAGATCACCGGCGAGTTCAGCACATCTTCCACCGTGACCACCTCGCGCAGCATCGCGTGGGGATTGTGCTGGGCGTGGTGGGAGGCGGCCACCTTGATCCAGGCGAGCTGCTCGCTGGTGGTGCCGTACTCGTGCATGTGGCGCGCGGCCACCATGGCGTAGCTGTTGACCGTGACCTGGTAGTACGGGGTCTCGAAGGGCGCGTCGGGCACATTGGGCGCCACCACGCGCGGCAGCGTGCCGCTGTGGGATTCGCTGCGCGGCCGGCCGGCCAGGGTGACCAGCGCGACATCGCACTTGCCGGCGGCGATGGCCTGGGCGGCGTGCGAGACATGCAGCAGGTAGGAAGAGCCGCCGACATCGGTGGAGTCGACATGGCGCACCTTCAGGCCGAGGTAGTCGACCATGCTCAGGCCGCCCATGCCGGGCGCGTCGCCGGCGCAGAAGTAGCCATCGACATCGCGCAGGCTCAGCCCGGCGTCCTGGAGCGCGCCGCGCGCGCACTCGGCGTGCAGCTGCGCCACCGTCTTGTTCTCGGCCTTGCGGGTGGGGTGCTCGAAGGCACCGGCGATGTAGGCCTTGGCCCGGATGCTCATGCTGGGGGGTCTCCTGGGTTGACCGGCGGGCGACGCGGGCAGCGCCACGGCGGGCTGCGCGCTCACGCCGGTGAAACTGGCCGGTCGATGCTATCACCGGCCAGGGGAGACGCGATTTCAGGGATGACAACCCCGGATGGGCGCCCTGGTGCCGCGGTGTCGAAAGCCGCTGCCGGTTACAACGCCGGTGTCGAAAGCCGCAGCGGGCGCGGACCGGATGCGTGACCCGCGAGGCCGGGCCGCGCCCCCCGAGGTCGGTGCCGACTCAGCCGGCGCGGCCGATGATCTGGGCGGTGTCGATCAGCTCTTCAAGCAGGGCCATGGAGGCGGCGCCGGGCACCGAGAACGGGTCGAGCTGCGGCCGCTCGGAGTACTTCAGCAGCACCGAGGGGTTGATCTTCTCGAGCCGCACATGGCCCATGGTCCAGCCGGCGAAGCGGCGCTGGGCCACTTCCTCGTAGTGCAGCAGCATCACCTGCTGGTGACGCGGATCGCGCGCAATGAGGTTGTAGAGCTCGTTGACCGCGGCGCGCCCGCCCTCGAGCGCCTGCATGAAGACATCGCCGCCCTGGCAGAGCACGCCGGTGATGCCCAGCCGCGGATTGCGGGCCCGCGACTGCTGCAGGATGGAGTCGGTGATCTCGCCGCTCGCCCCGTGGGCAACCCGGCTGGCATAGAGAAGGTTCACGAGCATGACCGGCGGTCCTCAGGCGTGGGTGCGGTTCATCAGCGCCAGGAACTCGCGGCGCAGGTTCGGGTCTTTCAGGAAGGCGCCACGCATCAGGCTGTTGGTCATCTTCGACTCGCTGTCGCGCACGCCGCGCCAGTGCATGCAGAAGTGATCGGCCTCCATCACCAGGGCGAGGCCGTCGGGCTGCACCCGTTCCTGCAGCAGATCGGCGAGGCGTGCCACCGCCTCTTCCTGGATCTGCGGCCGGCTCATCACCCACTCGGCCAGTCGGGCGTACTTGGACAGCCCGATCAGATTGGAATGCTCGTTGGGCAGCACGCCGATCCAGACCCGGCCCATGATCGGGCAGAAGTGGTGGGAACAGGCGCTGCGCACCGTGATCGGGCCCACGATCATCAGCTCGTTGAGCCGCTCGACATTCGGGAACTCGGTCACCGAGGGCATGGGCTGGTAACGCCCGCCGAACACCTCGCGCACATACATCTTGGCCACCCGCGCGGCGGTCTCGCGGGTGTTGTGGTCGCTGTCGGTATCGATCACCAGGCTTTCCAGCACCGCCAGCATCCGCGACTCGACCTCGGCCTGCAGCAGCGGCAGCTCGTGCGGCTCGATGAAACCGGCGATGTTGTCGTTGGCGTGGAAGCGCTCGCGCGCGGCCTTCAGGCGCTCACGGATCTTCTGCGAGACCGGCACGCCGAGATCGGCGTCAGGGGAGGGGGCGGGTGTGTCCATGGATCGGGCGGATGCGTCAGGCCCGACACCTTACCGTGCTTCGGCGGGCCGCGCCGGGATGCCCCTCGCCGACCGGCAGCGCCGGCGCAATTCCCGGCGTGCCCGGCCTGTCCCGCGGTCGGGCAGTATGCTTGCACGGATGACGGCCCGCCGCGCTGCCTTCCTGCCGACAGTCCCCCGTCGCCGCCTCGCTGCCGGCCTGGTGGCGCTGGCCTGCCTTGTCGCGCCGCCAACGCCGGTGGCGGCGCCCGGCGACACGCCCCGACCGGCTGCGCCCTCGCGTCCCGCCGCTGACGGGGCTCGTGACTGCCCGGTGTGCCCCGAGATGGTCCCGATTCCCGGCGGCAGCTTCCAGATGGGCAGTCCGGCAACCGAGGAGGGACGCCAGGAGAGCGAGGATCCGCCGCGCCGGGTGACGCTGCCGGCCTTTGCGATCGGTCGCACCGAGGTCACCCGGGGCCAGTACGCCGCCTTCGTGAAGGAGACCGGCCACCCGAGCGGCGAGCGGTGCTGGACCAACGAGGCCGGAAAGTACGACGAGCGCGCCGGCCGCGACTGGCGCAATCCCGGTTTCCCGCAGGACGATTCCCATCCGGTGGTGTGCGTGAACTGGGACGACGCCCAGGCCTATGCGCGCTGGCTGTCGCGCAAGACCGGCCGGGCCTACCGGCTGCCCTCCGAGGCGCAGTGGGAGTATGCCGCCCGCGCCGGCAGCACCACCGCGCGCTACTGGGGCGAATCGGCGGAGGGCGCCTGCGCGCACGCCAATGTGGCCGACGAGTCCTTGCGTCCCACCCGGGCCTTGCCCCCGAACTGGCCGCTGCATGCCTGCGATGACGGCCATGCCCGCACCGCGCCGGTGGGCCGCTTCGCGCCCAACGCCTTCGGCCTGCACGACATGATCGGCAATGCCCGCGAGTGGACCGCCGACTGCTGGCACGACAACCATGCCGCAGGCCCCACCGACGGCTCGGCACGCAGCGCGCCGGCCTGCGTCAGCCGGGTGCTCAAGGGCGGCGCCTGGATCAGCATTCCGGCGCTGGCGCGCTCGGGCACCCGCACCCGGAACATGGCCAACCGGCGCTACGATGTCTTCGGGTTCCGGGTGGTGCGCCAGGCCAGGACGCCCTGAGGCGCCGGGCCAGGCCGGGCGGCCGCCGGCGCAGGGCGGCTTGACGGTGGGCCTGCCGCTGCCGGCCGGACCCCCAAAAGCAAACGGGCACCGCTTGCGCGATGCCCGTTCGGTACAACCTGGCGCGCCCGGCAGGATTCGAACCCACGACCCCCTGGTTCGTAGCCAGGTACTCTATCCAACTGAGCTACGGGCGCACAGCCGAGGACTATAGCACGATCTGCAGCGGCTGTCCCGGATCGGCCGGGCTCACCGCCCTGCCGTGGCTTCCGTGGCCTGCAGCGCGGTCTTCATGAGCTCGGCCATCGTGCGGGCCTCGAGCTTGTCCATGATGTTGGCGCGGTGCGCTTCCACCGTCTTGATGCTGATGCCCAGATCATCGGCGATCTGCTTGTTGAGCCGGCCGGCGACGATGAGGCCCAGCACCTGGGATTCCCGTTGCGTGAGCCGTTCGACCCGCTCGCGCGCCTGCCGTTGCGCGTCACCGTCGCGCTGCGCGGCGGCGCTGCGGGCGAGGCAGCGCCGCACGGCCGCGCACAGATGCGCGTCGTTGAAAGGCTTCTCCAGGAAATCGACCGCGCCGCGCTTCATGCTGGCCACCGCCATCGGCACATCGCCGTGGCCGGTGATGAAGAGCAGGGGCAGGGCGAGGCCGCGCCGCAGGATCTCCTCGTGCAGTTCCAGCCCGCTCATGCCGGGCATGCGCACATCGAGGATCAGGCAGGCGAAGGGCTCGCGCTGCGGCTCGCTGGCCAGGAAGGCCTCGGCGCTGTCGTGCACCCGGGCCCGGAAGCCGTTGGCTTCGAGCAGCCAGCGCAGCGAGTCGCGCACCGCCTCGTCGTCGTCGACCACATGCACCAGGCCCTCCAGGGCGGCGTCCTCGCGCAGGGCGGCGGCGGACATCAGGCCGCCCTCGCGAGCTCGGCCTCGCCCGGCACCGGCAGGGTGAAACGGAACACGCAGCCGCCGCCGGGCGCCGGCTCGGTCCACAGCCGGCCCTGATGGGACTCCACGATCGAGCGGCAGATGTTCAGGCCCATGCCCATGCCCTCCTGCTTGGTGGTGAAGAACGGTTCGAACAGCTTGGCGGCGGCCTCGGCCGACAGACCCGGCCCGGTGTCGCTCACCGCGAATTCCACCCAGTCGGCGCGCCGGCTCACGCTCACCTGCAGCTCGCGCCGGCGCTGGTCCTGCATCGCCTCGAGCGCGTTGCGGATCAGGTTGAGCAGGACCTGCTCGACGAGGATGGGGTCGGCCAGCAGCGTGGGCAGCGCCGGCGCGAGCTCGACCGCGATGCGGATGCCGTGCTTGCGCGCCTCGATCTCGGCCAGGCCGAGGGTCTCGTCGATGATCGCGGCGGCTTCACAGGGGCGGCGTTCGGGCTCGCTGCGCTTGACGAACTCGCGGATGCGCCGGATCACCATCCCGGCGCGTTCGGCCTGCGCGGCGGTCTTGCCCAGCGCCTCCAGGGTCTCGTCGGGCTCGGGCGGCTGACCGCTGCGCTGCCGGTTGCGGATGCGCGCCGACAGGCCCATGCAGTAGTTGGCGATCGCGGTGAGCGGCTGGTTCAGCTCGTGGGCGAGCGAGGAGGCCATCTCGCCCATGGTCACCAGCCGCGAGGTCAGGCCGAGCTTCTCCTCCTGCTCGCGCTGGCGGTCTTCGGCCGCGTGCCGGCGCGTGACATCGCTGGCCATCAGCATCCGGGCCTGCCGCGCGTCCACCCAGCGGATGCCGCGGGATCGCACCTCGAACCAGCGTCCGGAGGCGGCATGGGCGACCTCGCAGGGCTGGCCGTCCGGCTGCCCCGCCGCCGCGCCGGCCAGCGCCGCGGCCACCTCGGCGTCGTCGCCGAAGATGGCCCGAAAGGCGTGATTCGTGAACAGGGGCTCGAGCGCGCCTGGCGCGTCGGGCAGCACCCAGATCGCGGCATCGAGCTCATCGAGCACGGTGGTGAAGCGCTCGTGCGCCGAGGCCAGCGCCTCGCGGATGCGCTTGGGCTCGGTGATGTCGGTGATCGAGCTCATCCACCCGGTCTGGCGGCGATCGCGATCGACCAGCGGCGAGACATACATGCGGGCATCGAAGAGGCTGCCGTCGCGCCGCTGGATCCGCACCTCGAAGCCGGAGGAGGGCGCGCGCCCGCCCAGGATCCTGTCGAGGTTGGCGTACTGCGCCTCGTGGTCGTCAGCGGGCCAGTAGGGATAGGGCGCGGTGCGCCCGACCAGCTCGTCTCTCGGGTAGCCGGTCATCTCGCAGAAGGCGCGGTTCACATAGATCACCCGGCCTTCCATGTCGAAGGCGCGCATGCCGGTGAGCATCGAGTCTTCCATCGCCTGGCGGAAGGAGGTCTCGGCCGCGAGCGCGGTCTCGGTGCTCTTGCGGCTGGTGACATCATGGGCCACGCCATAGACATGGCCGGTGCTGCCCTCGGGGTCGCCGCGCAGCGACCACTGCAGCCAGCGCCAGCCCTGCGGATGCTCGAAGCGGGCCTCGATGTCGGCGCCCTCGGGGCGGCGTTCGGCGGCCTTCAGCAGGGCGCGAGCCACCGCCTGACGATCGTGGGGGTGGGCCAGATCGGTGAGCGAGCGTCGCTCGGCGAGCGGGCCGAACAGGGTCGAGAACGCGGGATTTACCCGGCTGAACCGGCCGGCGGCGTCGATCACGCACATCAGGTCGCCCGACAGGCGGAACAGCCGGTCGCGCTCGGCCTCCGCCGTGAGGCGCCGCCGGGCATGGCGCCACAGCAGGGCGAGGCTGATCGCGCTCGCGACGCTCAGGCCGATCACCGCCAGCATCAGGCTGCGCTCGAGCAGGCGCGGCCGGGAATCGAACACGAAGGCGCGCAGCCGCACGCCCCGTCCGGGCGGGTCGAGGGGCAGTTCGTAGCTGAGATTGGCCTCGTGGATGCGTCGCGGCGAGGAGCTCACCAGTTCGTTGCCGCCCTGGTCGGTGAGCGAAACCTGATACCGCTCCCTGACCTCGGGCGAGAGGTAGACCGTGAGGATGCGCCGCAGCGAGTAGCCCGCCACCAGCATGCCGGCGAAGACGCCTTCGCGAAGCACCGGCGTGTGCAGCTCCACCAGCACCTCGTTCTCGTCGCCGAGGAAGGGCGCGGTGTAGAGCGGCCGGCGCTCGTCGCGGGCCTCGTGGAAGCTGCCGTAGCCGGCGGAGTCCTCCAGGCGGGTGCCGGGTGTCCGCATGGCCACGCTCGGTACGCCGCGAGCGGCGATCAGCCAGCGCACCTCGCGCTCCGGCCCGACGAAGGCGAGGTAGGCCAGATCGGGATGGCGGGCGAGGAAATCGCGGGCCGGCGCAGGCGGTCCGCGCCGCGCCAGCGCCCAGTCGACCGCGCTGCCGGCGATCTCGTCCTGATGCTCGCGCAGCCCCAGGCGGATGGACTGCTGCGCCCATTCGATGTCACGGTACAGGGTCTGGCGCTGCTGCTCCTCCATCACATGGTGCAGGTACCAGAAGAAGCCGCCCATCAGCAGCCCGAAGGCGAGCAGGCCGGCCGCGTGGGTCAGGGTGAACCACTTGATCGCCCGGAGTTCGGCCGGCGGCGAGCTGTCCTGGGTGCGGGGCTGCATGGCGGCGCAGTGTACGGGGGGCACTCCGCATGGCGCAATCTGGAATTCCGTAATGCGGAAAGCATTTGCGTATTGTGCAAGTTTTCCTTGTGGGCGCGCGTCGGCCTCCCTAGAATCCGCCGGACAGGGCCGCCATCCGAGGCCCGCCCACCACCGCCCAGACGGGGGAGACCATGTCCGCAGTTCCCGAATCCCTGCCTGGCGCCGGCAACCCCGCCGACGCCGATCCCGCCGAAACCCAGGAGTGGCTCGACGCGCTCGAGGCGGTCATCGACCGCGAAGGCCCGCAGCGCGCGCATTTCCTGCTCGAGTCGCTGACCGAGAAGGCGCGCCGTTCCGGGGCGTTCATCCCCTTCTCGGCCAACACCGCCTACATCAACACCATCCCGGTTCACCTCGAGGAGCGCTCCCCCGGCAATGCCGAGTTCGAGGAGCGCATCCGCAGCTACATCCGCTGGAACGCGATGGCGATGGTGGTCAAGGCCAACCGCCACAATCCGCCCGATGGCGGCGATCTCGGCGGCCACATCGCGTCCTTCGCCTCGCTGGCCACCATGATCGGCGCGGGCATGAACCACTTCTGGCATGCCCCGCACGAGGGACATGGCGGCGACCTGGTCTACTTCCAGGGCCACTCCGCGCCCGGCATCTACGGCCGCGCCTACCTGGAAGGCCGGCTCAGCGAGGCGCAGCTTCTCAATTTCCGGCAGGAGGTCGACGGCAAGGGCCTGTCCTCGTATCCGCATCCCAAGCTGATGCCGGACTTCTGGCAGTTCCCCACGGTGTCGATGGGCCTGGGGCCGCTGATGGCCATCTACCAGGCCCGCTTCCTGAAGTACCTGCATGCCCGCGGCATCGCCGACACCGCCAACCGGAAGGTCTGGGTGTTCTGCGGCGACGGGGAGATGGACGAGCCCGAGTCGCTCGGCGCGATCGGCCTGGCCGCCCGCGAGAAGCTCGACAACCTGATCTTCGTGGTCAACTGCAACCTGCAGCGGCTCGACGGTCCGGTGCGGGGCAACGGCAAGATCATCCAGGAACTCGAGGGCGAGTTCCGCGGCTCGGGCTGGAATGTCATCAAGCTGCTGTGGGGCTCCTACTGGGATCCGCTGCTCGCCCGCGACAAGGACGGCATCCTGCAGCGGGTGATGGAGGAAACCGTCGACGGCGAGTACCAGGCCTACAAGGCCAACGATGGCGCCTATGTGCGGCGGCACTTCTTCGGCAAG
>JAGWVN010000057.1 GCA_018970865.1 Betaproteobacteria bacterium | reverse complement strand
TGGCCTCGCGCTACGGGCCCTCGGGCTGCTGCATCCTGAGCAAGGAGTTCTACGAGACCGACCTCTCTCGCGGCTTCGTGCGCGGCTACAACCTCCAGATCACGCGCGGCGCGGGGCCGGTGAACCTCGCCCGCCAGGGCCTCGCGCGCGGGCAGATTCCGTGGGGGCCGGGGCACCATGAGGCCTTTTCGCGGCGCTACGGGCAGGTGGTCAACATCGGCATCTGCATCGAG
The DNA here is from genome assembly GCA_018970865.1 of Betaproteobacteria bacterium. Taxonomy (GTDB): domain Bacteria; phylum Pseudomonadota; class Gammaproteobacteria; order Burkholderiales; family Burkholderiaceae_E; genus Quisquiliibacterium. The sequence goes on along the minus strand of JAGWVN010000057.1, from coordinate 22,965 downwards.
GACCTGCCCGAGGCACACAACACCGTCACGCTCGACCCGGAAGTGACCGACAGCAGCGGCATACCGGCGCCCCGCATCCGCTACACGATGAGCGAGAACAGCCGGCGGATGCTGCAGCATGCCTTTGCCCGCGGCACCGAGGTGATGCAGGCAGCCGGCGGCACCGACATCTACACCGAAGGCCCCATCCGTTACGCCGGCTGGCACCTGCTCGGCACGGCGCGCATGGGCACCGACCCCGAGCGCTCGGTGGTGAATGGCTGGGGGCGCAGCCACGATGTGAGGAATCTTTTCATCGTGGACGGCAGCGTGTTCGTGACCTCGGGCGGCGTGAATCCCACCTCCACCATCCAGGCGGTCGCGCTGTATATCGCCGACCAGATGAAGCAGCGCCTGGCCAACCTTTTCGACGACTGATCATGCGTGACGACGGGTTTTCTCAGGATTCGCCTGCTACGGATACCGGCGCTGCCGGCGAAGGCGCCGTGCTGCTCGATGACGCGCAACGCGCCGCGCTCGATGCGCTGCTCGATGTGATCGTGCCGCCGCTGCCCGAGCGCGGTTTGCCGGGGGCTTCGCAGGTGGGGGTGCAGGGGCGGTTGCTGGGGCAGGCGCAGGCCTTGCTGCCGGGGGTGATGGCGGGTCTGGTCGCGCTGGAGGCGGCTGCGCGCGCAGAGTATGGGCGGGGGTTTGTCGAGGTTGATGAGGCGCAGCGGTTAGCGCTGACTGAGGCGATGCGGGCGCGGGAGGCAGGGTTTCTGGCGGACTTGGCGCTGGACACGGTCACCTGTTATTACCAGGACCCGCGGGTGCTCGAGGCGATCGGCGTGGAGGCGCGGCCGCCCGCGCCGCAGGGGTATCAGGTGATTGCGGGGGATCTCACCTTGCTGGCGCCGGTGAGAAGGAGAGGGGAGATCTGGCGGAAGGTATAGGGCATGGTCAGGCGGTTGAGACGGTCTGATTCGCCCACTGCCGCACGCGGTTTGCTTCACCTCAGACTGTGGATCCAGCACCTTGGCGAACCGTATCCCATGTGATACAGTCCGTGCGTGCGCGAGGTTCGTCAGACGTCCATCTATGCAGCCTGGTTTGCCGGCCTGCGCGATCGTGTGGCCAAGGCGCGCATCGACATCCGCATCCGCAGGCTATCGCTCGGTAACCCGGGCGATGTGAGGCCAGTCGGCGACGGTATCTCCGAACTTCGAATCGATCACGGCCCCGGCTACCGCGTCTACTTCGTCCAGCACGGCACGCTCTTCATCGTCCTCCTGGCCGGGGGCGACAAGTCATCCCAAGCGCGCGACATCAGCGCGGCCAAGAAACTCGCCAGCGAACTGTAGGAGCCTGACCATGGCAAAGACCAGGACCACACCTTGGGATCCAGCCGAACACCTCGGAACTGACGAGGACATTGCGGCATACCTGGAGGCCGCGTTCGAGGAGGGAGATCCTGCACTTGTTGCAGCAGCCCTTGGCGACATTGCCCGCGCCAAGGGCATGACCCAACTCGCTCGCGAGACCGGGCTTGGGCGGGAAAGCCTCTACAAGGCCCTGTCCCCATCGGGCAACCCTGAGTTCGCCACGATCATGAAGGTCATCTCCGCGCTGGGTCTCAAGCTTCATGCCGCACCCGCAGGCTCAGGCTAACCCGACGCTCAACCGGTCTGAGCAAGCTTGCGCTTCGTCACCTGAAGATCTCGCGTTTCGCCGGTCTTAACGATCCGTCCCGGGACTTCACCGGCCGCCCGCCTCTCAAACCCAGCCCTGCCGCCACACCCGGGGGTCAGTCAGCTCGCGCCAGTGCAGTTGCAGCACGCGGCCCGAGTGCACGGCCTCAAGCTCGATCCGCTCGATGCGCACAGCGGGCGGCTCGGGTTCGATCACCCGCACCACCACGAAGTGCTTCTCGCGGTTCCGGGGATGTACCGCCGTCCATTTGCTCAGCAGCAGTTTCTTCGGGCTGAGGGGGTTGCGGCCCGAGGGCGCGACCGCTGGCTTCGCGTCATCGGGCGTCGTGCTCGGGGCGGGCTTCGTCGTCAAGATGCGGCATCCCTGCGCTGGTCGCGCTCCGCGGCTTCCAGCCGGGCGTCTTCGATCTCGCGCAGCACGGCGCTCAGGTCCACCGCGCCGGGCCTGGGTTCGTAGTGGCCGGTGAGCGGGGTTTCCGGGCTCAGGCGGCCCGCAGCATAGAGGTCCCAGATCTCGGGCCCGTAGCGCGTATCGCGCAGTTCCGGCGCATGCTGGCCGAAGAAGCGGCGCAGGTTGTCGACATCGCGCATCAGCATGCGAGGGGCATGGTTGTTGCCCGCGGCGTCCACCGCCTGAGGCAGGTCGATGATGACCGGGCCGTCCTGCGCCAGCAGGATGTTGAACTCCGAGAGGTCGCCGTGCACGACGCCGGCGCACAGCATGCGCACCACCTCGCGCAGCAGCAGCGCGTGATGCTCGCGCGCGGCCTCGGCCGTGTAGGGCACATCGTTCAGACGCGGGGCGGCATGGCCGTCGGCGTCGGCCACCAGCTCCATCAGCAGCACGCCTTCAAGGAAGAGGAATGGCCTGGGCACGCGCACGCCGGCCGCGGCCAGGCGGAACAGTGCATCGACCTCGGCGCTTTGCCAGGCGGCCTCCTGCTGCTCGCGCCCGTACCGTGTGCCCTTGGCCATGGCACGAGCCTGGCGGCTGTTCCTGACCCTGCGGTTTTCGGTGTAGTCGACCGCCTGCCGGAAGCTGCGGTGGGTGGCGGCCTTGTAGACCTTGGCGGCACGGGTATCGTCGCCGCAGCGCACCACGAACACCTCGGCCTCCTTGCCGCTCCTGAGTTGCCGCGACACGCTGTCGATGAGGCCTTCGTCGATCAGCATTTGCAGGCGGGGTGGTGTTTTCATCGCGGGATTATCCGCGATTTGCGATCCCGAGCCGCGCCGACTCGCAGCCGCTTACCGGCGGGCGTTGAATGTCCAGGGGTCGATCAACGCAATACCGCAGCCCTCGTAGTCGCTGGTGTTGCGGGTTGCCACCGTGGCTTCACGGGCGCGGGCAATCGCGGCGATCTGGCAATCGAACTGGCTGATCGGCCGACCCGCCGCGCGGCGTTCAGCAGCGATGGTGGCGTAGGCCCGCGCCGCGGGCCGATCAAACGGCAGGATGCGGTCGCGGAAATCTTCGTTGAGCAGGCCCTCGATGGCGGTGGCAAGCGCGTTACGGCGCCTGCCTTTGGGGAGGATGGCCACGCCGTGTCGCAGTTCTGCTTCGCCCACCGTGGTGAAGTAGACCTTGGTTCCGTCCTGGGTCGCCAACCACCGCTCGACCTGTCTGGCCGGGTCCGGCCGCAGGAGTTCGGAGAGGACGTTGGTATCGAGGATGATCATCGAGGCTGGCGGCCGAGTTTCGGAGGCTCGCGCATCGGTTCGCGGGCGGGCAGGTCGAGATCGGCGCGTGCTCCGGCCGACATACGGGCGCGGATGGCCGCGGCCAGGTCGCGTGGCGAGGAGGCATCGCCCATGACCCGGCGAAGAATGTCGCGCGCCTCTTCTTCCATGGAGCGCCCGTGCTGGGCAGCGCGCACACGCAGCCGCTGCTTGATGTCGTCATCGAGGTTGCGGATGGTGATGCTGGCCAAGGCGGCGCTCCTGCGTTGAACTGAGTTCAAAGTGTAATTGTTGATTGCATTGCAATCAATGAATCCATAGGCGCTCCGGCGTGGCGCTCCTTCAGCACGCTCTGCGCGCGGCCCGCTGTCAGAGGCCCGATTCCTGCGCGCAGCCGCCCATCCACACAGGTGTTGACATCACCGTGGTCGGGGCGTAAGGTTCGCAACTAAGCAGTGCTTACATCAAGGCTCGGCGAATCGAAACCCACCAACCTCTTCCACCTGGAACCTCCCATGAGACTCGATCTTCACCACGGGCCGCGCAGCGCGCCTGTTGCCCACACGCCCGCCCTTTCCCATGGGGTGACCCGATGAGCGCGAACCTTGATCTGATCCTGGCAGGGCTGCATCACCTGGGCATCCTGGCCGTGTTCGGTGTGCTGGTCGCCGAGTGGGTGCTGTTGCGCCTGCCGCTCACTGCGCGCGGTGTCGAGCTGATCGCCGGGGTGGACCTCTTCTACGGCGTCTTCGCGGGTCTGGTGGTGGCCGCCGGGGCTGCCCGTGTGGCCTGGGGCGCCAAGGGGGCGAGCTTTTATCTCGGCAACCCGGTCTTCTGGATGAAGCTGGGCCTGTTCGTGCTCATCGCCCTGATCTCGGTGCTGCCCACGCTCACCTACCTGCGCTGGCGGCGGGCGGCCCGCGCCAATGGCGCGGTGCCTGGCGCGGCAGCGGTCGCCCGCACCCGCGGCTGGGTGCTGCTGCAGATCGGCCTGTTCGCGGGGCTGCCCATCCTTGCGGCCATGATGGCGCGGGGTCTTGGCTACTGAGAGACAGCGGCAGGCGCTGTCTGCCGCTCACCCCCTCGAAATCTCGATCTCCTTCGTCGTGATGAACTCCAGCAGCGCCGGCTGGCCGCGCTGCGTGGCTTCTATCCCGCGCTTCAGGGCCGCCACGATGTCGGCCGGGTCGGTGACGCGCTCGCCATACCCGCCGAAGGCGCGCGCCATGTCGGCGTAGTGGCCGCTGATGTCGGTGGCGCCGTACTTGGCCTGCGACACCGGCATGATCGGGATCTCGATGGCCATCGAGAAGTTGTTGAACAGGATCGAGAGGATGGGGATGCGCTCGCGCACCGCGGTCTCGAAGTCCATGCCGGTGAAGCCGATGGCGGCATCGCCCCACACATTGATGCACAGGCAGTCGGGCCGCGCCAGCCTGGCGCCCATCGCCAGGCCCAGGCCGTAGCCAAGCTGCGTGCTCTTGCCCCAGCCCAGGTAGCTCAGCGGCGCGGTGGCGCTCCAGAAGGGCGTGGTCTGGTCGCGCGGGCTGCCGGCGTCGTGGGTGATGATCGTGCGCGCCTTGTCCACCAGCCGGTCGAGCTCCCAGACCACGCGGTAGGGGTTGATCGGCGTGGTCTGCGCGTTCAGGCGCGGCAGCCATTCGGCCAGCCACTCGGTCTTGAGCGCGGCGATGCGCGCCGGCAGCCCGGTGCGCGCCCGCGCCGGGGCGTGGTCCATGCCGGCCATCGCGGCGATCAGCGCGTCCAGCGCCAGCGCCGCATCGCCGATCAGGGCATGCTGCACCGGCAGGTCCTTGTTCAGGTCCATGGGGTCGAGCGTGGCATGAATGACGGTCTTGCCCTCGGGCATGGTCACGCCGAAGGGCGTCTGCGCGAAGCTGCAGCCCACGCCCAGGATGACATCGGCCTCGACCAGGAAGGACTTCACCGGCCGCGGGTTGGCGCGCCCACCGCTGCCCAGCGACAGCGGATGGTCTTCCGGGAAGGCGCTCTTGCCCTCGATCGAGGTGGTCACCGGGATGTTCCAGGCCTCGGCCAGGGCACGCAGCTGCGGCCAGGCCTTCGCGTAGTGCACGCCCTGGCCGGCGTAGATCACCGGGCGCTGCGCGGCGGCCAGCACCGCCGCGGCCCTGGCCACATCGGCCGGGTCGGGACCGGTGCGCGCGCGCAGCGCCGGCACATGCACCCAGTCGTCGGGCACCTCCTCGCCGAACACATCCACCGGCACCTCGATCAGCACCGGCCCGGGCCGGCCGTTGCGCAGCTGCGAGAACGCGCGCCGCAGCACCTCGGGCGCGGCCTTGCCCATCGTGAGCGGCTCGGCCCACTTGGTGATGTGGCGCATGTTCTGCACCGAGTTGAAGTTGGGGTAGTGATGCGCCAGTCGCCGCGCGTAGCCCGCCGGCACCACCAGGATGGGCACCGACTCGGAGTAGGCCTGCGCCACGCCGCCAAAGGCGTTCTCGGCGCCGGGCCCGTGCTGCATGCAGAACACGCCGATGCGGTCACCCGACGACACCCGCGAATAGGCGTCGGCCATGTGCAGGCCCACGCGTTCCTGGCGCACGATGATCGTGCGGATGTCCTCGGCGGCTGCGGCCTCGATCAGCGGATTGACCGGGTAGGCGAAGAGCATGTCGATGCCCTCGGCCTTCATGGCCCGGGCGATGGCTTGGGCGACCTTCATGGCGCGTCTCCTTGGCAGGTGATGCGCCTCACGGTAGGCCACCCGTGCCCGCTTTGCGGGCGCGGCGCAAGGAATCCGGACCCGTCGCCCGGCGGGTCTGCCCGTGCCGGTCCGGCCATGGCGCATGGCGCATTGACGCGCCCCGCGCCGGCCGCAAGACTGCGCGCTCGTCACCGGCCAGCCCGGACCGGGGCGTGCCTGCGCTGCGAGGTCGTGTGCCCGAATTCCTGTCCCCCGAACTGACCGCGCTGCGCGATCGCGTGGCCGCCCTGGCCAGCGGCGAGCTGGCCGCGCTGCGCGACGATGCCACGCTCAGCCCCGCCGATCGGGCTGCCCGCGTGCGCGCGGCCTGCAAGGCCGCCGGCCTCTATCACCTCACCCAGGCCGAAGACACCCCCGAGCTCACGCTGCTGGTGGTGCGCGAGACCCTCGCCCTGCACAACACCAGCCACCTCCCGGGCGTGCTCGGCGCCGGCGCGGGCGTGCTCGCCGGCGTGGGCGAGCCGCTGCGCTCCAGTCACCTGCTGCCGGTGCTGGCCGGCGACAAGCGCGCCGGTTTCGCGTTCACCGAATCGGCCGATGCGCCGCGACCCACCTGGGCCGTGCCCGAGGGCGACACGCTGGTGGTCAACGGCAGCAAGTCCTATGTCACGGGGGGCGCGCAGGCCGATTTCCTGGCCGCGCTGGTGGATGTCGAGGGGCAGGGCCCTTCGATGGTGATCATCGACACCGATGCGCCGGGCGTCTCCATCAGCCGTCATTTCGGCTCGATGGATGGCAGCCAGCACGCCGCCTTCCGCTTCGAGTCGGTGCGGGTACCGCGCCACCATGCCATCGGCGCGCCCGGCGACGGCCGCGGACGCGCCCTGGCCAAGATCAGTGCGGTGCGCCGCGCGGTGGCCGCCGACTGCGTGGGCAGCGCCGGCTGGATCATCGGGCTGCTGGCCGAGGAGCTGCGCCGCCCGCGCCGCAGCGGCCTGGTGCTGGCGGCTTCCGAGCGCATCCGTCTGCGCTACGGCGACCTGCGCATCCGCGCCTACGCCGCGCGCTCGGCGGTGTACCGTGCGGCGCGTCTCGCCGATGCCGGCCACGACGCGGTCAACGAGACCATCGCCGCCAAGGTGCTGGCCAGCGAGATCGCCGGCGAGATCGCCGACGCGGCCATCCAGCTGCTGGGGGGCGAGGCCCTGGTCACGGGTCACCCCCTCGAGGCGCAGTTCCGCCGCCTGCGCTCCCTGCGTCTGGCCGAGGGCGAAACCGACACCCTGCGGGTGAACCTCGCCCGCGGCCATCTCGATCTGGGGAAAGGGTCGATCTGAGCCCGGCGGCGCGCCGGTTTTCGGGATGACCGCCGCGCCCGCGCGCGGCTTGGCGGGGGATCGATCGCTTACACTCGATCGGACATCAGGTCCCGGCGGATTCGTCCGATGACCGGCCCTGCCGGTCCCCCACATCACCCAGGAGACTCACGATGGCCCCAGTACCCCGAGGGGGTGTGGTCGCGGTCACCGGCAGCGCCGGTTTTGTTGGCGGCTGGGTGGTGCGCCGACTGCTCCAGCGGGGCTACCGGGTGCGCGCCTGCGTGCGCAACACCGCTGATCTCACCCGGGTGGGCTTTCTCAAGGCCATGCCCGGTTATGCCTCGCGCCGGCTCACCCTGCATGCGGCCGATCTCGACCAGCCTGGCAGCTTCGATGCCGCCTTCGCCGGCGCCGACGCGGTGGCGCACATCTCGCATGTCAGCGGCTACGCCGACCAGGACCACATCCTGCGGGTCTCGCAGGACCTCATCGACAGCATCGAGCGCTCGGGCAGCGTGCGCCGCGTGGTGGTCACCTCCAGCGTGGCCGCGATCATCTCCGAGATGGACCTGCAGGAACTGGTGCGTCGGCCGGTGTTCGACGAAGACCGCTATCCCGACGAATCCAACCCCAAGCGCACGCCGGAGCGCGGGCAGGGCTACTCGATGGGCAAGCTCGCCATCGAGCGGGTGTTCTCGCAGGCCGCGGCGCGCAGCGGCCGATGGGACGCCATCGTCTGCTGCCCTGGCGACAATGTCGGGCCCATCCAGTCGGCCCATCAGAAGGACATGGGGCCCTGGCAGAGCCTCATCAATCAGATGCTGCTCGGCGAGTGCCGGCAGAACGGCGTGTACCGGCCCTGGATGACCGTCGATGTGCGCGATGACGCCGACGCCCACATCGGCCTGCTCGAAAGCCCCCGCGTGGCCAATGGCGAGCGCTACATCGCCTGGTCCACCGAGACCCGGCCGGTCGAGACGATCTGCGCCGACATCGACCGGCTGCTGCCCGAGCTCGGTCACCTCACCCCGCCGGTGACCGATGACTTCCCGCCGCGCATCCGTGAGCGCGAGACCGAGATGCGCGCCATCTGGGCCGGTTGCCAGCTGCGCAACGATCGCATCCGCGCCGTCACCGGCATGAGCTTCCGTCCGCTCGATGAATCGCTGCGCGACTGCGTCGAGTCGCTGCTCGCCATCGCCGGCACCCGGCCGGTGCTTCGGCCGGGCTTCTCGCTGCCCGACTGAACGCCCGCACCGCTTCGTTGAACCCCTTCGTCCCCCACGCACCATGACCACCTCCTCGCCCGCTGCCAGCACCGTCGAAGGCGTCGACATCCCCCGGGTGTCGGCCTGGATCGCCGAACGCACCGAGACCACCGGCCCGCTCGTCTTTCGCCTGATCGCCGGTGGCCGCTCGAACATGACCTTCATGGTCACCGACGCCGCCGGCCGCCGCTTCGTCATGCGCCGCCCGCCGCTGGGCAAGCTGCTGCCCAGCGCCCACGACATGGCCCGCGAGCACCGGCTGATGTCGGCCCTGGCCGACACCGCGGTGCCGGTGCCGCGCATGGTCGGGCTGTGCCAGGACCCGTCCGTGAACGAGCGTGACTTCTATGTCATGCACTTCCTCGAGGGCATCGTGGTGCGCGATGTCGAGATCGGCCGCACCCTCACGCCGGCGGTGCGCGAGCGCATGAGCCGCGAGCTGCTCGACACCCTGGTGGCGCTGCACCGGGTGGACATCGACGCGGTCGGCCTGGGCAACCTCGCCAAGCGCGAGGGCTACATCGAGCGCCAGCTCAAGCGCTGGTCGGGCCAGTGGGAGCAGTCCAAGACCCGCGAGCTGCCGCTGATCGACAAGGTGCGCGATGCCCTGCAGTCGATGATGCCGCCCGCCTCGCCGGCCACCATCGCGCACGGCGACTACCGGCTCTCCAACTGCATGATGGACCCCACCGGCCCGGTGGCCGGCGTGCTCGACTGGGAGCTGTGTACCCTGGGCGAGCCCATGGCCGACCTGGGCGGGCTGCTCGGCTACTGGTACGACCCCTCCGACCCCGCCGCCGGCGGCGACCCGGCCACCACCGGGCTGCCCGGCTTCCTGTCGCAGGACGAGATCGCCGGCCTGTACGCCGAGAAGATGGGCGTGTCGCTCAAGGCGGTGGACTACTACCGCGCCTTCGCGCAATGGCGCCTGGCCTGCATCGGCGAGGGCGTGTATGCCCGCTACCTCGGCGGCCAGCAGGGCTCTCAGGACGAGGAGATCGATCTCGAGTCCTACAAGGCGGGCATCCCCCGCCGCGTCGAGCGCGCAGCGCGCCTGCTCGGCCTGTCCCTGCGCTGATCCCCGGAGCCGCCGCCATGACCGCATTGCTCCAGGGCATCAAGGTGCTCGACTTCGGCCGGTACATCGCCGGCCCCTACTGCGCCGCGCTGCTGGCCGAGTACGGCGCCGATGTCATCCGCATCGAGAAGCGCGACGGCAGCGAGGACCGCTTCCCGGCGCAGGTGGGGGGCGGGGTGGGCGCGCTCTTCCTGCAGATGAACCGCAACAAGCGCTCCATGACGCTCGATCCCGCGTCGCCGAAGGGGCGCGAGGTGGTGGCGCGTCTGGTGCGCGAAGCCGATGTGGTCATCGCCAACCTGCCGGCGGCCACGCTGGTGGCCATGGGCCTGGACTACGCCACGCTGTGCACCTACCGGTCAGACATCATCTTCGTGACCAACACCGCCTTCGGGCCGGTGGGGCCGATGTCCGCCAATGTCGGCTTCGACGGGGTGGGCCAGGTGATGTCGGGCGCGGTCTACATGACCGGCGAGCCCGATCAGCCCTATCGCGCCGCCGCCCCCTGGGTGGATTTCGGCACCGCGCTGCACTGCGCCTTCGGCACCATGGCCGCGCTGATGCACCGGCAGCAGACCGGTCGCGGCCAGGTGGTCACCGGCGCGCTGCTCGCCACCGCGGTCACCGTGAACAACGCCGCCCTGATCGAGCAGGCCGTGGTCCGACCCAATCGCATCCCCACCGGCAACCGCGGGCAGACCGCGGCGCCGTCCGACATCTACCGCACCCGCGACGGGTTCGTGCTGGTGGCGGTCACCGGCCAGCCGCTCTACAAGCGCTGGGCCCGCCTGATGGGCGAACCCGAGTGGCTGACCGATCCGCGCTTTGCCGATGACGACGCGCGCGGCCGCGAGGGCGTGCTGATCAGCGAGCGCATGGGCCGCTGGTGCGCCGAGCGCGGCACCGACGAGGTGGTGACCATCCTGGGCGAGGCGAAGATCCCCTGCGCGCCGGTGCTCTCGCCGCAGCAGACGCTCGACCATCCGCAGGTGCGCGCGCTGGGCGTGCTGCAGGACACCGACTATCCCGGCCTGCCGCGGCCGGCCCCGGTGGCTGCGGTGCCGGTGTGGCTGTCCGACACCCCGCCCGTGCCGCGCCGCCGCCCGCCGCAGCTCGGCGAGCACACCGACCAGGTGCTGGCCGAGCACGGCTACAGCGCCGACGAGATCGCCGCCCTGCGCGGCGCCGGCGTGATCTGAGAGGGGCGGCATCATGGCGGTGATCTTCCTGGTGCGGCACGCGCAGGCGTCCTTCGGCACCGATGACTACGACCGGCTCTCCGACCTCGGGCGGCAGCAGTCGCGCTGGCTGGGCGAGTATTTCGCCGAGCGCGGCACGCGCTTCACCCGCGTGATGGCCGGCACGCTGCGCCGCCAGCAGCAGACCGCGCAGGAGCTGCTCGGCGTGCTCGGTGTCGACCCGGCCGGCATCCTCACCCATGGCGGCCTCGACGAATACCACGGTGGCGCGCTCTACGCCGCCTACACCGGCGGCGCCGACCCGGTGGCCCAGCAGAAGTCCGACTACCGCGGCTACTGGCAGACCTTCCGCGCCGCGATGCGGGCCTGGTCGGAAGACCGCCTGCCGCAGATGCCCGAGACCTGGGGCGAATTCGGCGCGCGGGTGCATGGCGCGCTCAGCGCCGCCGCCGAGGGTCTGGGCCGCGACGATGTCGCGCTGGTGGTGAGCTCGGGCGGGGCCATCGGCCGGCTGCTCGGCGAGCTCACTGGCGCGAGCGCGGCCGCGTCCATCGAGTTCAACCTGCAGTACCGCAACACCGGCTTCTGCGAACTCATCGCCAGCCCGGGGCAGCTGCGGCTGGCCAGCTTCAACAACATCCCGCATCTCGAGCGGAGCGACCGCCGCGGCTCGATCACCTTTGCGTGAGTGATGGTCCGCGCGCTGGCTCACCGATTCAACCAGGCGCCGGGCACCACCCGCGCCATCCTGTGGGCGATCAGCGCGGGCTTCACCTTCTCGGTGCTCAACACCCTGGTGCGCGGGCTGTCGCTGCAGCTGCATCCCTTCGAGACCCAGTTCCTGCGCAACCTGTTCAGCCTGATCGTCATGCTGCCGATCATCCTGCGCGCCGGCGTGATCGCCTACATGCCCACCAGCATCGGTGGCCAGTTCTCGCGCGGCGCGGTGCATGCGCTGGGCATGACGCTGTGGTTCTACGCGCTGCCGCACCTCGCGCTCGCCGACACCACCGCCATCGGCTACACCGGACCGATCTTCAGCATGCTCGGCGCGGCCTGGCTGCTCGGCGAGAAGATGCGCGCCGACCGCTGGATCGCCGCGCTCATCGGCTTCACCGGCGTGATGATCGTGGTCGGGCCGCGGCTGGCCGGCACCGGCGGCTGGTACTCGCTGATCATGCTCGCCTCGGCGCCGGTGTTCTCGCTGTCCTTCCTGCTCACCAAGATGCTCACCCGCCACGACTCGCCCGCGGTGATCGTGGTCTGGCAGGCGCTCACCGTGTCGCTGATCACGCTGCCGCTGGCCATCCCGGTCTGGCAGTGGCCCACGCCGGCGCAGTGGGGGGTGTTCGCGGTGGCCGGCGCGCTGGGCATCTTCGCGCACTGGTGCCAGACCCATGCGCTGAAGGCGGCCGATGTCTCGGCCACGCAGTCGGCCAAGTTTCTCGACCTGCTCTGGGCTTCCACCTGGGGCTTTCTGGTGTTCGGCGACCAGCCCAGCGGTTACACGCTGGTCGGCGGGGTGGTGATCGTGGCCGCCACGCTCTGGATCGCCCGGCGCGAGGCGCGGCTTGCCCGCGCCGCCGCCAGGCCCGCCCCCTGATGCCGCGGCGCGCCGGCCCTGGTCGCGCTCTCCTGGGAGATTGCCCGTGTTCAAGCGAGTCCTGATCAGCAACCGTGGCGAGATCGCCATCCGCATCGCCCGCGCCGCGGCGGCGCTCGGCGTGGAGTCGGTGGCGGTGGCCGCGCCAGCCGACGCGCAGGGCCTGCATCTGCGGGTGGCGAGCGTGGCGCGCGAGATCGGCGCCGGCCAGCCGCAGGTGGCGGCCGATCCGGTGCGCGCCTACCTCGACATCGACGCGATGATCGAGACGGCCCTGGCCACCGGCTGCGACTGCGTGCATCCCGGCTACGGCTTCCTCTCCGAGAACGCGGCCTTCGCGCAGCGCTGCGCGCAGGCCGGCCTGGCCTTCATCGGGCCGCGGCCCGAGAGCCTCGCGCTCTTTGGCGACAAGGTGCGCGCCCGCGAGTTCGCGCGGGCGCAGGGCGTGCCGGTGGTACCGGGCAGCGGCGAGCCGCTGGCCAGCGCCGCGCAGGCGGCCGAGGTGGCCGCGGTGCTCGGCTACCCGGTGATGCTCAAGGCCGCCGCCGGTGGCGGCGGGCGCGGCATGCGTCGCGTCGAGCGGGAGGCCGACATCGCCGAAGCCTTCGACCGCTGCCAGGGCGAGGCGCAGGCGGCCTTCGGCGATGGCTCGGTCTTCGTCGAGAAGTTCGTCGCGCGGCCCCGCCACATCGAGGTGCAGGTGCTCGGCGACGGCCGCGGCGGCGTGGTGCATCTGCACGAGCGCGACTGCTCGGTGCAGCAGCGCAACCAGAAGGTGGTCGAGATCGCGCCCGCGCCCGCGCTCGATCCTGGCCTGCGCGAGCGCGTGCTGGCCGACGCGGTTCGTCTGGCGCGCGCCGCCTCCTACCTGAACGCCGGCACGGTCGAGTTCCTGGTCGATCCCGAGAGCGGCCAGCACTGGTTCATCGAGTGCAATCCGCGCATCCAGGTCGAGCACACCATCACCGAGCAGGTCACCGGCATCGATCTGGTCGAGTCGCAGTTCCGGCTGGCCGCCGGCGAGTCGCTCGCCGACCTCGGGCTGCCCGACCAGGGCGCCGTGCCGGCGCCGCGCGGCTTTGCGATCCAGGCCCGGCTGGTGAGCACCGGCACCGGCGTGCTCACCGCGTATCGCGAACCCACCGGACCGGGGGTGCGGGTGGATGGCTGCGGTTATGTCGGATTGGCGCCGCCGCCGCAGTTCGACCCCTTGCTGGCCAAGCTGATCGGCCAGTCGGGCTCGGCGCGCAGCTTCGCCTCGGCAGTCGATCGCACGCTGCGCGCGCTCAACGAGTTCCTGGTCGCGGGCGTGCCCACCAATCGCGAGCAGCTGCGCGCCATCCTGGGCCACCCGGTGTTCCGCAGCGGCGATGCCCGCACCACGCTCCTTGCCGAGGAGCCTTCGCTGGCCGCGCCGGCTCCGGCGGCAGCCGCGCCCCAGGGCGCCGATCAGGCCGCCCTGCGCTTCCTCGATCAGCAGGCTGCGGCGCTGGCGCGCGGGGCGCGCCCGGCGGCCGCGCCGGCGCCCGCGGGCCGGCCCTCGCTCGCGGTGCCCGATGACCAGCAGGGCGTGGCCTGCCCGATGGCCGGCACCGTGCTGGCGCTGTCGGCGCAGGTGGGCGACACCGTGCGCGCCGGCGACACGCTGCTGGTGATCACCGCCATGAAGATGGAGACCGCGGTCACCGCGCCCTGCAGCGGCACGATCACCGACCTGCAGCCCCTGACGGTGGGCGAAGCGGTGTCGGCCGGACAGGTGGTGGCGCTGGTGCGTCCCGAGGCCGGCGCGGCGGCGGCCACCGGCGCCGAGATGACCGGCGGCTGGGCGCCGGTGCTCGCGGAGGTGGCCACGCTGCAAGGCCTCGCCCATGCCCGCCTGAGCCCCGCCTCCCGCGAGCCCGGCGTGGTGCGCCAGCGTGACCGCGGCAAGCTCACCTGCCGCGAGCGCATCGCCCGCCTGCTCGATGCCGGCAGCTTCCGCGAGGTGGGCAGCCTCGCGGGCTTCGCCTCCTATGATGCCGACGGCGGCATCGCCGACTTCACCCCGGCCAACCATGTCGGCGGCTGGGGGCGCATCGAAGGCCGCACCAGCGTGGTCTGCGCCGACGATTTCACCTCGCGCGGCGGCCATGCCGACGGCTCGATCGCCGCCAAGAGCGTGTACCTCGACCGGCTCTCGGTCGAGATGCGGGTGCCCTCGGTGCGCATGCTCGATGGCTCCTCGGGCGGCGGCAGCGTGGCCGCGATGGTGCCCAAGCAGGAGAAGGCCGGCGAGTCGGCGGTGCAGGAGAGCACCGGCGCCATCAAGGCCGGGCGTCCGCGGGTCACCGGTGGCGGCGGCTCCTTCCTGCCCGCGCACCTGCACAGCACGCTCTACACCGAGCAGCTCAACACCGTGCCGGTGGTCAACCTGCTGCTGGGCAGCGTGGTGGGCATCGGCGCGGCCAAGGCGGTGCTCGGCCACTTCTCGGTGATGGTGCGCGACATCTCGCAGCTCTTCGTGGCCGGGCCGCCGGTGGTCAGCCACGCGATGGGCTACGAGGTCACCAAGGAGGAGCTCGGCGGCTGGCACATCCACTGCACCAACGGCTCGGTCGACAACCTCGCCGAGTCGGAGGACGAGGCCTTCGGGATGGCGCGCCGCTTCCTGTCCTACCTGCCGCCAAGCGCCTGGGAAGCGCCCCCGGTGCTGCCCCCCGATCCGGCCGATCCGCCCGACCGGCGCGAGGACGAGCTCTTCACCATCGTGCCGCGCAAGCGCACCACCACTTTCGACATCCGCCGCGCGATCCGCCTGATGGCCGACAAGGGCTCGTTCTTCGAGGTGGGCGGGCTGTGGGGCACCGACCAGGTGACCGGCTTCGTGCGCTTCAACGGCCATCCCATGGGCGTGATCGCCTCCGACAGCCGTCATGTGAACGGCGGCGCGCTCACCGCCGACGGCTGCGACAAGCTGCGCCGTCACCTCGACCTGTGCGACAGCTTCCACCTGCCGGTGCTCAACCTGGTCGACAACCCGGGCTTCGCGGTGGGCATCGAGCACGAGATGGCCAGCACCATCCGCAAGGGCGGCGAGTGGATGGTCGCCTTCGCGCAGGTGAAGGTGCCGATCTTCACGGTGCTGATGCGCCGCAGCTTCGGCGTGGCGGGCAACAACTACGCCACCCCGCGGGCTTCGGTGTCGGTGCGGGTGGTGTGGCCGGCGGCCGATGTCGGCGGCATTCCGCCCGAGGGCGGCATCGAGGCCGCCTACAAGCGCCAGCTCGCCGAGGCCGCCGACCCGGCCGCGCTGCGTGCCGAGATCAATGCCCGCATCGAGAGCGCGCGCGGCCCGATCGGCCCGCTGAACCGTTTCCAGATCGAGGAGATGATCGATCCGCGCGACACCCGCCGCCTGGTGTGCGAATGGGTGGAGAATGCCTATCGCATCGTGTCACAGCCGGCGCGGCTGATGCCGCGCGCCCTGCAGTTCCGACCCTGACCTCGCCCGCAACGGGCGCCAAGACACAACAAGGAGGAAGACAGCATGCGTGATCTCAACGGAAAGGTGGCCTGGGTCACCGGCGCGGGCACCGGCATCGGCGAAGGTGCGGCGCTGGCCCTGGCCGGCGCCGGCATGACCGTGGTGCTCTCCGGCCGGCGCAAGGCCGAGCTCGAGCGCGTGGCCGCCGCCATCGCCAAGCGGGGCGGTCGCGCCCGGGTCGCGCCGCTCGATGTCAGCCATGCCGACGCGGTGCAGGCGGTGGTCGACGGCATCGTGGCCATCGAGGGCCGCATCGATGTCGCGGTCAACAGCGCCGGCCTGAATGTGCAGAAGCGCCACTGGAAGCACCTGTCGCGCGCCGACTGGGACATGGTGGTGCGCATCGACCTCGATGGCGTCTTCTACTGCTGCCACGCGCTGCTGCCGGTGATGCGGGCCCAGAAGGACGGCCTGATCATCAACATCTCCTCCTGGGCCGGTCGGCATGTCGGCTCGGTCACCGGCCCGGCCTACCACGCCGCCAAGTTCGGCGTGAACGCGCTCACCGAGACCATCAACATCGAGCAGGGCCTGCACGGCATCCGCGCCACCGCGATGTGTCCCGGCGAGGTGGCCACGCCCATCCTCGACAAGCGCCCCATCCCGGTCACGCCCGAGCAGCGGGCCCAGCTGGTGCAGCCCGAGGACTGCGGCGAGACCGTGCTCTTCCTGGCCCGCCTGCCGGCCCATGTCTGCATCAACGAGCTCACCATCAGCCCCACCCTGAACCGCGGCTATGTCGCCGCGGCGCGGGCGCTGCCGGAATAGTCCGCGGCCTCGCCCCGTCAACCTTCACACGGAACCAGGAGATCCCATGTCCGCCGTCCTGAAATCCCCGAGCACCGAGATGACCGACGCCGAATGGCAGGCCCGCTGCGAGCTCGCCGCGCTCTACCGCGTCGTCGACCATCTCGGCTGGACCGACATCATCGCCACCCACATGTCGGTGCGGGTGCCCGGTGAGCCCGACTGCTTCCTCATCAACCACTACGAGGAGATGTTCCACGAGATCACCGCCTCGAGCCTGATCAAGATGGACATGGACGGCAATGTCCACGGCCGTCAGGGCCGCTTCAACAAGGCGGGCTTCACCATCCACAGCGGGGTCTACAAGGCGCGGCCCGACGCCAACTGCGTGATGCACACCCACACCCGCGCCGGTGCGGGCGTGGCCATGCTGCGCGACGGCCTGCGTCCGATCAGCCAGGACGCCATGCTGGTGCTCGACGATGTCTGCTACCACGACTACGGCGTGCCGGCCACCCAGGAGGAGTGCGACGCGCTCGGCCTGAGCGTGCAGCGCGGCAGCTGCGTGGTGCTGCGCAACCACGGCCTGCTCACCCTCGGCCCCACGCTCCACGGCACGATGTTCAACCTGTACATGCTGGAGCGCGCCTGCGAGCTCGAGCTGATCTCGCGCAGCTTCAGCGAGCCGCCGGTGCTGATCGCCCCCGATGTGGTCGAACAGTTCGCCGAGCGCATGCCGCGGCTGCGTGCCGAGCCCACCTGGGGCCTGCAGGAGTGGCAGGCGCTGTGCCGGGCCGTCGAGGCCAAGGGCGCCGACTTCCGCCGCTGAGCCGCTCGCGGGTGGCCGCTGCGTCGCGGTCTGGTCGCGATTGCATCGCGGCGCACGAGCCACCGATCCGCCGTTCGTGTCGTTCATCCGGAGAGACCATCATGTCAATCAGCATCCGACCTCTGAACCCCTTCTTCGCCGGCGAGGTCTCGGGCGTGAACCTCGCGCAGCCGCTGTCGGCTGCCGAGGTCGCCGAGCTCGAGGCCGGCATGGACCGGTATGCCGTGCTGGTGTTCCGGGGACAGCCGCTCACCGACGAGCAGCAGATGGCCTTCGCGATGCAGTTCGGGCCGCTGGAGAACGCCCACGGCGGCAACATTCCCATCGCGGTGTCCGACCGCCGGATCCGCGTGGGCATGAACGATGTCTCCAACCTCGACAAGCACGGCCGTCCGCTGCCCCCTGACAGCCGCCAGCGGCTGTTCAACCTGGGCAACATGCTCTGGCATTCCGACAGCTCGTTTCGCGCGGTGCCGGCGAAGTACTCCATCCTGTCGGCGCGGCTGGTGAATCCGCGCGGCGGCAACACCGAGTTCGCCGACATGCGCGCCGCCTGGGATGCCCTCGACGACGACACCCGCGCCGAGATCGACGGCCTGGTCTGCGAGCATTCCCTCATGCATTCCCGTGGCGCGCTCGGCTTTCCGGAGTGCACCGAGGAGGAGCGGCGGCTGTGGCATCCGGTGCGCCAGAGCCTGGTGCGCACCCACCCGGTGACCGGCCGGCGCTCGCTCTACCTGTCGGCGCACGCCGGCGCCATCGTCGGCATGGAGACGCCGGCGGCGCGCATCCTGCTGCGCGACCTCACCGAGCACGCCACCCAGCCGCAGTTCGTGCATGTGCACCGCTGGCAGCTGCACGATGTGGTGATGTGGGACAACCGCCAGACCATGCACCGCGTGCGCCGCTACGACGAGCGGCTGCCGCGCGACATGCGCCGCACCACCGTGGCCGGCGATGCCATGACCGTGGCGCAGGCGGCGTAAGGTCATGAACCACGATCCGGTCGATGTGCTGATCATCGGCGCCGGCGCCTCGGGCGCGGCGGTGGCCTGGAGCCTGGCCGACACCCGCATGCGCATCCTGTGCCTGGAGCAGGGCGACTGGGTCAGGCCCACCGACTATCCCAGCAACGGCCGCGACTGGGAGGCGCGCCAGCTCGGCGAGTTCAACTTCAGCCCCAACCGCCGGGCCCGGCCCACCGACTACCCGGTGAACGAGCGCGAGTCGCCGATCAAGATCGCCAACTTCAACGGCGTGGGCGGCGGCACGGTGCTCTATGCCGGACACTTTCCGCGCTTTCATCCCTCCGATTTCCGGGTGCGCAGCCTCGATGGCGTGGGCGATGACTGGCCGATCGACTACGCCACCCTCGAGCCCTACTACGCGCTGAACGACCGCATGATGGGCATCTCGGGCCTGGCCGGAGACCCGGCCTATCCGCCCAAGCAGCCGATGATGCCGCCGGTGCCGCTGGGCAAGGCTGGCGCCACCATGGCCGGCGGGCTCAACGCGCTGGGCTGGCACTGGTGGCCCTCGGACAGCGCCGTGGCCACCCAGGACTATGAAGGCCGGGCGCGCTGCATCAACCTGGGCCACTGCATCGGCGGCTGCGCCCAGGGCGCCAAGGCCAGCACCGACATCACCTACTGGCCGCAGGCGATCCGCGCCGGCGTTCAGCTGCGCACGCGGGCTCGGGTGCGCGAGATCACCGTCGATGCGCGGGGCATGGCCAACGGCGCCATCTACTACGACGCCGAGGGCAGGGAGCACTTCCAGCCGGCCGAGGCGGTGATCATGGCCTGCAACGGGGTGGGCACGCCGCGCATCCTGCTCAACTCCCGTTCGGCGCAGTTTCCCGACGGGCTGGCCAACCGCAGCGGCCTGGTCGGCCGCAACCTGATGTTCCATCCCTACGCCGCCGTCCATGGCTACTTCGAGCAGCCGCTCGACGGCCATCGCGGCCCCGGCAACAGCCTGTGGAGCCAGGAGTTCTACGAGACCGACCGCAGCCGCGGCTTCGTGCGCGGCTACACCTTCGAGTTCACCCGCGGGCGCGGGCCGGTGCTCACCGCGCTGGCCGGCATGAGCTCGGGGCGCGTGCCCTGGGGCGAGGGCCATCATGCCGCCTACCGGCGCCTGTTCGGCCGCAGCACCGGGCTGGTGGCCATCTGCGAAGACCTGCCCGAGGAGCACAACACTGTCACGCTCGACCCGGAGCTCACCGACGGCAACGGCATTCCGGCCCCGCGCATCCGCTACACCCTGAGCGAGAACAGCCAGCGCATGCTCGCCCATGCGGTGGCCCGGGGCAGCGAGCTGATGCGCGCGGCCGGCGCCCGCGATGTCAGCACCGAGGCGCCGCTTGCCGTGGGCGGCTGGCACCTGATGGGCACCGCCCGCATGGGCACCGACCCGGCCCGCTCGGTGGTCAACCCCTGGGGCCGCAGCCATGATGTGAAGAACCTCTTCATCGTCGACGGCAGCATCTTCGTGACCTCGGCCGGCGTGAATCCCACCTCGACCATCCAGGCGCTCTCGCTCTACATCGCCGACCAGATCAAGCAGCGCCTGGCCAACCTCTTCGACTGAGCCCGCCCCATGAGCACCCGACCCGTGATCCCGGTGTCTGCCGAGCCCGCCCAAGCCTCGCTGGGCCCCGAGCAGCTGCGCGCCCTGCGCTGCCTGGTCGGCGAGATGATTCCGGCGAGCGCCGAATACCAGGTGCCCGGCGCCGATGACGAAACCATCTTCGCCGACATCGTCGCCACCCTGCGCCCGCACGCCCGGCTGGCGTCCGATGCGCTCGATGCGCTCGCGCAGGCCGCCGGCGGCTGCCTGGCCGACCTGCAGGGCGCGGCCCGTGCCGATGCCATCACCGCGTTCCGGGCCGGCCGCGCCGCGCTGGTGTCGCTGCTGGTGAGCGTGACCGTGCAGTGCTACTACCGCGACGACCGTGTCATGCGCTCGCTCGGCATGGAGCCGCGGCCGCCCTTCCCGAAGGGCTTCGAGGTGGAGCAGGGCGACTGGTCGCTGCTCGAGCCGGTCAAGGCGCGCGCGCCGATGTACCGTCGCGCTCCCTGAGTTGCTGCGCCTGCAGCCGGGCCGGGGCGCGCGCCGGGGGCGCCTGCCCGGTCACTCGTAGGCGAGCAGCACCTCGTCCATCGCCTTCTCGAGGTCGGCGGCGCTGGCGCAGTGGATGAGGTGATTGCAGAAGGGCCGGTAACGCAGCATGCCGCTGTCGCCCGAGCCCCAGCGGCCGGGCGGCTCGGGGCACAGCCATACCACCCGCTTGGCGCGATCGGCGATCTCCTCGAAGAGGTCGAGGCGAAGGTCGCCGTAGTTGCTGCGGCCGTCGCCGAGCACCAGCACCGTGGTGCGGCGATCGATGGTCTCCCAGTGGCCTTCGCGCAGGTCGGCCAGCGCCTGACCGTAGTCGGTGCTGCCGCCGCCCACCCGGTCGATGATGCGGCGCATGGAGAGGTCAGCATCGAAGCTGCGCAGGTCTTCGCCGACATCCTGCAGGCGCGATGAGAAGGCGTAGGCCTCCAGGTCGGCCACGCCCTCGCGCAGCGCGTACAGGAACAGCAGCAGGAAGCGCACATACTGCGCCACCGAGCCCGAGACATCGCAGATCGCGACGATCTTGGGCTTCTCGGTGCGCTTGAGCTTCCAGATCAGGTTGAAGGGCACGCCGTCATTGCCGGCGTTCGAGCGCAGGGTGCGGCGCAGGTCGAGCTGGCTGCGGTTGCGCAGCTTGCGGCGGCGCTGGTGGCGCACCGCCAGGCGCTTGGCCATGCGCGCCACCACCGCGCGCATGCGCTCCATGTCGCGCGGGCCGAGCTGCTCGATGGCGCGGTTGAGCACCACCTCGTCGAGGAAGGCCTCGGTGGCGTTGCGCCCGAAGACCTCGAAGCGTCGATCGACATGGGCGCGGGCCTCGCGGGCGAGCGTGGCCCTGGCATCGATCATTTCCTGGGCGCGGGCCTGGGCGGCCTCGGACGGGTCGCGCAGCGCGTCCAGCAGCCGGGCCTCCAGGGACTCGATGCCGAGCTCCTGCAGCATCCGGCGCACGAAGTACGCGGTCTGCGAGGCGAAGCGGATCTCGTCGGCGCCCACCGCAGCCGCGGCGCGCTCCATCGCCATGGCCATGCGGTCGGCATCGCCCGACTGGGCGAGCTCGAGCAGCGCCTCGGTGGGATCGCCGCCGCCGCCGCCCTGCGACTGCCCCCCCTGGCCGGGCTGCGGACTGCCGCCGCCGCCGGGCTGGGATTGCGCGCCCTGAGGCTGTGGCGCGGCCTGTGCCTCGTTCTGGTCGGAGGATGCTTCGCCCTCGCGCGGCTGCGGCCTGGCCTGCTGCGCGGGAGGACGGGCCGCGGCGGCCGGGTTGAAGTAGAGCTCGAAGAGCTGGTCGTGGATGAGCTTTTCGTCCTCGGACTTGGCCAGCACGATGCCCAGCGAGTGCTTGAGCGCCTGGCGGTCCCGGTAGCCGATCACATCGAGCGCGCGGGCGGCGTCGATCGCCTCGGCGGTGGACACCGCCGCGCCGGCGGTGCGCAGCGCGCGGATGAAGCTGGTCAGCGCGCGTTCCATCCGCTCAGCCCGCCGCCTGGCCTTCGGCGAGCGCGGCCGCGGTGAGCTGCTCGACCTTGCCCTGCACCTCGGTGATGTCACCCTGGCGCTTGAGGATGACATTGAGGGTGTCGCGCACCAGCGCGGGATCGAGCAGGTCGGCGTGCAGCAGCATCAGGGTGCGCGCCCAGTCGACGGTCTCGCTGATCGAGGGCAGCTTGCGGATGTTCTCGTCGCGCACCGACTGCACGAAGGCCACGAGCTGGCGCAGCAGCGAGTCGGAGATCTCGGGCACGCGCGAGCGCACGATCTCGCGCTCGCGGTTGGCCTCCGGGAAGCCGATGTGCAGATGCAGGCAGCGGCGCTTGAGCGCATCGCCGAGCTCGCGGGTGTTGTTCGAGGTGAGGATCACCAGCGGCGGCACCTGGGCCGAGATGGTGCCGATCTCGGGCACGGTCACCTGGTAGTCGGAAAGAATCTCGAGCAGCAGCGCCTCGAACTCCTCGTCGGACTTGTCGATCTCGTCGATCAGCAGCACCGAGCCGCCGGACTGCTCCATGGCCTTCAGAACCGGCCGCGGCTCGAGGAACTCGCGCGAGAAGAAAAGATCCTGGAAGCCGGCGAGCTTGGCGAACGAGGACTGCAGGGTGTCGGCATCCTCGATCAGGTGGTTGATCTTCTCCTTGAGGATCTGGGTGTAGAGCAGCTGCTTGCCGTACTTCCATTCGTAGAGCGCCTTGCTCTCGTCGAGGCCCTCGTAGCACTGCAGG
>JAGWVN010000056.1 GCA_018970865.1 Betaproteobacteria bacterium | reverse complement strand
GCGGTCGTGGTACGCGGCCATCATGCCTGCGCCATAGCCGGCGATCTCGCCGACCTCGCCACGCGGCAGCTCGCGGCCCTGCTCATCGATGATCCGCAGCTCGAAGCCGAGCACCGGCGTGCCCACGGTGTCGAACTTCTCTGGCGGATGCGTGGGCTTGAGCATGGTGGCGAAGCCCTCGGAAAAACCGTAGATCTCGTGCAGCAGGTTGCCGAAGCGCTCGACCACCGCGCGCTTGGTGTCGCGGCGAAGGGGTGAGCCGGCGCACAGCAGCATCCGCAGCGACGAGACATCGGCGCTCGCCAGCCCGGGCTCGGCCAGCACCATCTGGTACTGCGAGGGCACCATGAAGCTGTGGGTGATCCGCTCCTGGGCCACCAGCGCGAGGAAGCGGCCGGCATCGAAGGCCGGCATCGCCACCAGCGTGCCGCCGGCGAACAGCACCGGCAGCATCACCAGCCAGGTGCCGTTGGAGTACAGCGAGGTGGTGGTCAGCGCGCGCGCGGCATCGGTGAAGCCCATCTCGATCGCGTTCGAGAACGCCCAGTGCAGGCGCGCCCGGTGGGTCTGCACGATGCCCTTGGGCAGGCCGGTGGTGCCCGAGCTGTAGATGATGTTGAAAGGGTCGGTCATCTGGTGCCGCACGGCGGGGGGCGTGTCGGCAGCGCCCGCCAGGAAGGCGTCGAATGACAGCCAGCCCTGAGCCGGCTCGCCCACCGCGATGAAGCGGTCATCCGGCAACGCGCCCAGCGCCGCCCGCTCGGGCTGCAGCCGCTCGCGGAACTCCGCGGTGGCGAACACCGCGCAGGACCGGCTGTCGGCGATCAGGCCGGCGAGCTGGGCGCCGGTCAGAAGGCCCGACAGAGGCACCGCGCAGGCGCCGGCCCGCACGATGCCGAAGATCACCTCCAGCGTGTCGGCCCGGTTGCCCATCAGCACCGCCACCCGCTCGCCGCGGCCGATACCGCGGGCGAGCAGGGCGTTGGCCACCCGACTGATGTTGCGGTCGAACTCACCCCAGGTGCGCCGCACATCGCCGACCACCACCGCGGGACGATCGGGAAAGTAGCGGGCGTGGCTGGCGAACAGTTCGGGGATGAAAACCTGCGGATCGTCGAGTCCGGTCATGGCGCTGCTGGAAGTGAAAACGCCGCATCACGGTATTCCGTGCTGCGGCGCGAGGGGCGCGGCCAAAGCCGCGCCGCGGATGCGCAAGGTCGGACCGGCGCGCAGCCGGCCCGGGCAGGCTCAGGGTCCGTAGACCTTGCCGAAGCTCGCCCACTTCTTGCCGTCCCATTTGACGAGCTGCTGGCGCTCGATCGGGAAGAAGTCGGTGGGCGAGGTCTTGATGTTGACGCCCGGCAGCAGCATGGGCAGCGTCAGCTCGATGTTGGCCGCCTGCTTCATGATGTTCTCGCGGGTGAGGGTGTCACCGCACTTCTTGAGCACCTCGACCACGGTCTGACTGACGGTGTAGCCGTACACGTTGTTGGCATCCTTCATGTCGCCGCCAGCGTAGTATTTCTTCATGAACTCCAGCCAGTCGAGATAGGCCTTGTCCTTCTCCCACTGCGGATCGGTCGGATCCTTGAGGTAGTAGCAGGAGATGATGTCACGGGCATTCTCGACACCGGCCGGCACGATCACCGAGGCCACCGACACCGACACGCCGTTCAGGTAGTGGGTGGGCTTCCAGCCGATCTCGGCCGCCTTCTTGATGGTTTGGGCGGCGAACTTGGGGATGGTGATGTTGAAGAAGGTGTCGGCGCCCGAGGCCTTGAGCTCGACCATCTGGCTGTCGGCGGTGGGATCGGTGACCTCGTAGGACAGCTTCTTGATGATCAGCGCCCGACCCTTCTCGCCCAGGCCGTCCTCGAATCCCTTGAGGTAGTCGCGGCCGTAATCGTCGTTCTGGTACAGGATGCCGATCTTGGCGTTGGGCTTGGTCTCGAGGATGTGCTGGGCGTAGATCTTCGCCTCGGACTGATAGCTCGGCTGCCAGCCCATGGTCCAGGGGAAGTCCTTGGGATCACCCCACTTGGTGGCGCCGGTGGCGTTGAACAACTGCGGCACCTTCTTCTGATTCATGTAGCGATGAATCGAGGAATTGGTGGGGGTGCCCAGCACATTGAAGATGAACAGGACTTCGTCCTGCTCGACCAGCTTGCGGGCCATCTCGACGGTACGCGCCGGGTTGTAGCCGTCGTCGTAGGAGATCCAGTTGATCCGGCGACCGTTGATGCCGCCCTCGGCATTGACCTTGTCGAAGTAGGCCTTGATGCACTTGCCGATCGTGCCGTAGCTGGAGGCCGGGCCCGAATAGGGGCTGATGCCGCCGATCTTGATCTCCTTGTCGCTGGCGCCGGCATCATATTTCTTCTGGGCCGACGCCATCGGGGCGACCATCGCGGCGGCAGCCGCCGCCAGCATGCTGTTTACCTGTCTTCTGTCCATCAGAGTGCTCCTTGCAAAAATCCGTTCGATGACGGTTGATTCAAGATGACCGCGGCGGCTTGCGGGCGGCGACGCGGCCGCCCGATGCCCCCTGTCGGTCAGCGGCCGTAGACCTTACCGAAGCGCTCGAAGCTCTTGCCGTTGAAACGGATGAGCTGCTCGCGCTCGATCGGATAGAAATCGTCGGCCGCAGTCTTGATGTTGACCCCGGGCAGCAGCAGCGGGAGGGTCATGTCGAGGCTGGCCGCCTGCTTCATGATGTTCTCACGGGTGAGGTTGTCGCCCGCCTGCTTGAGCACCTGCACCAGGGTCTGGGCCACCGAGTAGCCGAAGACGTTGCTGGCGTCCTTCAGGTCGCCCGAGGGGTAGTACTTCTTCATGAACTCGAGCCAGTCGAGATAGCCCTTGTCATTGGCCCACTGGGGATCGGTCGGGTCCTTGAGGTACTGCGTGCTGATGATGCCCACCGCGTTCTCCAGACCCGCCGGCACGAGCACCGAGCCCACCGAGGCCGAGACATTGTTCAGGTAGTGCACCGGCTTCCAGCCGATCTCGGCGGCCTTCTTGATTGCCTGCGCGGCAAACTTCGGCGTGGTGATGTTGAAGAACACATCGGCGCCGGAGGTCTTCATCGAGACCATCTGGCTGTCGACGGTGGGATCGGTGACCTCATAGGTGAGCTTGCTCACCACCATCGACTTGGCCTTGTCGCCGAGACCATCCTCGAAGCCCTTGAGGTAGTCCTTGCCGTAGTCATCGTTCTGGTAAAGGATCGCGATCTTGGCGTTGGGCTTGGTCTCGAAGATGTGCTGGGCATAGATGCGGCCTTCCGCCTGGTAGGGCGGCTGCCAGCCCATGGTCCAGGGGAAGTTCTTCGGATCGCCCCACTTGGTGGCCCCGGTGGAGATGAAGATGTGGGGCACCTTCTTCTGGTTCATGTACTTGTGGATGGCCGAGTTCGGCGGCGTGCCCAGGGTGTTGAAGAGCAGCAGCACTTCCTCTTCCTCGACCAGCTTGCGGGCCTGCTCCACGGTCTTGGCCGGGTTGTAGCCATCGTCGAGGCTCACGAACTTGATCTTGCGGCCGTTGATGCCGCCCTCGGCATTGATCTTCTCGAAGTAGGCCGCCTCGGCCTTGCCGATGGTGCCGTAGGCCGAGGCCGGACCCGAGTACGGCATGATGTTGCCGATCTTGATCTCGCGGTCGGTGGCGCCCGGGTCATACTTCTTCTGGGCCGATACGCGGGGAGACAACGCTGACGCGGCCAGCCCTGCGACGGTGGTGCCGAAGATTCTGCGGTCCATGTGCGTCTCCTCTGTGTGAAGGCGCCGCCGGCTCACGCGGCCGGCGGTCGTCCGGTCAGCGCCCCGCGGTGGGCGCGCCCGCGCCCCGCAGACGCGCGAACAGCCGCGCGAACATGCCCGAGACACCGAAGGGCATGAGATACATGAACACGATCAGGAAGATCCCGTAGATCGCCCAGGGCGCCGACTTGGAGATCTCGTCGGCGATGTTGGGCACGAACTGGATGAAGATCGCGCCGAAGATCGCCCCGGGGATGGAGGCCAGCCCGCCGATCACCACGCCGACCAGGAAGGTGATGGACAGGAACACCGTGAAGCTGTCGGGCGCCACGAAGGCCACGATGATCGCGCCGAGCGCCCCGGCCACGCCGGTGAACGCCGCCGACACGCCGAAGGTGATGGTCTTGAACACCGGCAGGTTGATGCCCATGGCCGACGCCGCGATGGGATGATCACGGATGGCGACCAGCGCCCGCCCCACCCGACCGCGCAGCAGGTTCCAGGCGATCAGGAACATGATCAGCGCGACGAAGAGCGAGAAGAAATACAGCCAGCGGTCGGCGTTGAGCGGCTGATCGAACAGCCGGAAGGTGAACGGCGGCTCCGGCTTGGCCAGCACGATGCCCTGCACGCCGCCAGTCATGCCCTCGAGCTTCTTGTACTTGAGCAGCTGCGGCACGGCCAGCGCCAGCGCGAAGGTGGCCAGGGCGAGGAAGTGCCCCTCGAGCCTGAGCGCCGGGAAGCCCATGAGCACGCCGAAGGTGAAGCACACCAGCGCGGCCAGCGGCAGCGTGAGCCAGTAGGGCATGCCGGCCTGATCCATGAGGATGGCCGAGGTGTAGGCGCCGATCGCGTAGAACGCGCCGTGCCCCAGGGAGAACTGCCCGTTGTAGCCGGTGAGGATGTTCAGCCCGAGCACCGCGATCGCGTAGACGATCACGAGGTTGAACTGGAACACCCGGTAGTTCTTCACCAGGAAGGGCAGCACCAGCAGGACGGCCAGGGTGATCAGGCCGCCGATCCAGATCCACTTGCGGTCGATGGTGTTCATACGCGGGTCACCAGCACTTTGCCGAACAGGCCGTTGGGCTTCAGGGTGAGCGTGCCGACGATCAGCACCAGCGCAACCGAGAGCTTGAGCTCGGTGCCGATCACATACGCGCCCAGCAGGTTCTCGAGCACGCCGACGATGAAGCCGCCGATCACCGCGCCCCAGGGGTTGTCGATGCCGCCGAGCAGGGCGCCGGCGAAACCGTAGAGCAGGATGCCCGACATCATGTTCGGATCGAGGTAGACGATCGGCGCGACCATCATGCCGGCCACCGCCCCGATGGCTGCCGCCAGGCCCCAGCCCATGCCCAGCATCCAGGACACCCGGACCCCGACCAGACGGGCGGAATCCGGGTTCTGCGCCGCGGCCCGCATGGCCAGCCCCAGCGGGGTGAAGCGGAAGAACGAGAACAGCAGGCCGAGCACGCACAGCATGACCACCACCGAGCCGATCTCGTGGGCGCTGAAGTACTTGGTGGCGTAGAACGCGTCCTTGGGGAAGGGCGAGGCGAAGGCCTTGATGGTGTGCTCGAAGACCCAGCCGGCCACCGCGTTGAAGATCACCAGCAGGCCGATGAACACGATGACATTGGTGAGCGCCGGCGCCTTCTCCACCGGCTTGAGGATGATCCGCTGGATGAGCAGGCCGCCCACGAAGGAGATCGCGATGGTGAGGAAGAACGCCGCCCAGTAGGGCATGCCGTTGTTGATCATCGCCCAGGCGATGAAGGTGCTGAAGGTGGCCATCTCGCCCTGGGCGAAATTGATGTGGTGAGTGGCCTGGTAGATCATGACCAGAGCCAGCGCCACCGAGGCATAAATGCCCCCGTTGGCCAGGCCCGCGAAAATCTGGTGAAGGAGTGCTTCCATGGTGATGTCCGTGGCTGGCTCAGTAACCGAGGTAGGAACGGCGAACCGTCTCGTCGTTCTTGATGGTTTCGCAGGGACCGGAGATGGCCACCCGGCCGGTTTCCAGCAGGTAGGCGTCATCGGCGAGATCAAGCGCCAGCGTGGCGTTCTGCTCGACCAGCAGCATGCTCACCTTGTCCTGCTGGTTGATCTCTCGCATGATCCGGAAGATCTCGGCGACGATCAGCGGCGCCAGACCGAACGACGGCTCGTCGAGCAGCAGCAGACGCGGCCGCAGCATCAGCGCCCGGCTGATCGCGAGCATCTGCTGCTCGCCACCCGACAGGGTGCCCGCCTGCTGCATGCGCCGTTCCTTCAGGCGCGGAAAACGGGCGTACATGCGCTCCATGTCGAGCGCCACCTCGGCCTTGTCGCGGCGGGTGAACGAGCCCAGTCGCAGATTCTCCTCGACCGTGAGGCCGGTGAAGGTGCCGCGACCATCCGGCACATGGCCCACCCCCATGCGAACGACGGTTTCGGTGGCCTTGCCGACCACCTCGGTGCCGTCGATCTTGATGCTGCCCGAGGTCTTCACGGTCTGGCACAGCGCGCGCAGCGTGGTGGTCTTGCCGGCCCCGTTGGCGCCGAGGATGGTGGTGATCTTGCCCTGCTCGAGGGCGAAACTCACGCCGAACAGGGCCTGGGTGGCGCCGTAGGACGCGTTGAGGTTGGTGACTTCAAGCAGCTTTGGCATCGGCGGGCGCCCCAAGGTAGGCGGCAATCACATCGGGATGGTTCTGGATCTCGGTGGGCGTGCCCTCGGCGATCTTCTTGCCGAAGTTCAGGGCGATGATGTGATCGGACACCGACATCACCAGGCTCATGTGGTGCTCCACCAGCAGCACCGTGATGTTCAGCCGGTCGCGGACATCCTTGATCAGGTCGCCCAGGCCGTCGAGTTCCTCGTGGTTGAGACCGGCGGCGGGCTCGTCGAGCAGCAGCAGCTTGGGATCGGCGGCCAGCGCGCGGGCGAACTCCACCCGCTTCTGGATGCCGAAGGGCAGGTCACCCGCCGGGCGCTGCGCGAAGGGCTCGAGCTGCAGGTACTTCATGATCTCGTGGGCCCGCTCGCGAAGCCGCTGCTCCTCGGCGCGCACCGAAGGCAGCCAGAGCGAGCTGGCCATGAACCCGGCGCCCGACCGGCAGTGAGCGCCGATCATGACATTGCGCTCGACCGACATGGTCTTGAACATGGCCAGGTTCTGGAAGGTGCGGCCAATGCCCAGCGACGCGATCTCGTGGACCGGCGTGGCGGTGATCGACTTGCCTTCGAACAGCAGGTCGCCCTGCTGGTAGGAGTAGAGCCGGCTGAGGCAGTTGAACAGGGTGGTCTTGCCCGCCCCATTGGGGCCGATCAGACCGCATACGCCGCCGCGCGGCACATCGAAGCTGACGGAGTCCAGCGCCACCACGCCGCCGAAGCGCACGGTGATGCCCTGGACGCTCAGCAGAGCGTCTTTAGCCACCTGGTCTTGTCTCCCGGGCCCTCGCATGGGCCCTGTTGTCGATGCGTTATCCGTGCCGCCTCGCCGAGCGGCCCCGCAGTTATACGGATGTCTTGCGCCGACTGCAAGCAGGCCCGGTATCGGGGCAGATGCGGCCGTGCCATTGTCCGGCAGTTGATCCGTCGGGACGCATGAGGGCGCTGGCATTCATTCACGCGCCCCCTGATTGGCGGCACAATCGACGCCCCGTTCGTCCGCCCCAGGAGCCGCCCCCATGACCGTCGAAGCGCAGGATGGCTTTCGCCTGACCTACTCGACCATGTTCGACCCGCCCGAGTCGCTGCACCAGCGCTTCGAGGCTGCCCTGGCCGTGGCGCGAGCCGGCGCTGGCGCGACGCATCCGATGTGGATCGGCGGCCAGCCCCGCCAGGGACAGGACCGGTTCGAGACCCGCGCGCCCGCCGACCGGCGACAGGTGCTCGGCGTGTTCTCTCGCGCCGACGCGAACCTGGTGAAGGAAGCAGTGGCGGCGGCGCGGGCCGCCTTCCCCGCCTGGGCCGCCACGGCCTGGCAGGAGCGCGTGGCCATGCTGCGACGGGCGGCCGCGCTGATCGAGACGCGGGTCTTCGAAATCTCGGCCGCGGTCGCGATCGAGGTCGGGAAGAACCGCATGGAAGCGATCGGCGAAGTGCAGGAGAGCGCCGACCTGATCACCTGGTACTGCGACCAGATGGAACGCAACCAGGGCTTCGAGATCGCGCTGCCCGACGACCCGTTGCCGGGATGGCGCAGCCGCAATGCCACGCGTCTGCGGCCCTGCGGCCCCTGGGCGGTGGTGGCGCCCTTCAACTTTCCGGTGGCCCTCGCGGCGGGCCCGATCGGGGCGGCACTGGTCACCGGCAACACCGTGGTCTTCAAGGTGGCGAGCGACACCGCCTGGAGCGGCTCGCTGCTGATGACGGCGCTGCGCGACGCCGGCCTGCCCCCGGGAGTGGTGAACCATGTGACCGCCGACGGCGCGGTGTTCGGCGAGGTGGTCAGCGCCGATCCGGCCATCGCCGGCCTGACCTTCACCGGCTCCTCGGAGGTGGGCATGGACCTGTACCGCCGCTTCGCGCAGGGCCCCTGGCCGCGGCCCTGCATCACCGAGATGGGCGGCAAGAACGCGGTGGTGGTCAGCCGCCACGCCGACCTCGACCGGGCGGCCACCGGCATCGTGCGCTCGGCCTTCGGCCTGCAGGGTCAGAAGTGCTCGGCCTGCTCGCGGGTGTTTGTGGAGCGGCCGGTGGCGCAGGCCCTGCGCGAGCGCATGATCACCCTCACCCGGGCGATCCGGGTGGGCGACCCCACCGAACGCAGTCACTGGATGGGGCCGCTGATCAATCAGGCGGCCTTCGACCGGTACCTGCGCTGCGTGTCGCAGGTGCGCCAGCACGGCGTGATCGACGAGGGTGGGCACAGCCTCGCGCAGGGCGATCTGCAGCATGGCTGGTTCGTCGCGCCCACCATCGCGCGCGCGCCGCGCGACTTCCGGCTCTGGCGGGAGGAGAAGTTCATCCCGCTGGTGCTGGTGGAGGAGATCGACAGCCTCGACGAGGGCATCGGCCTGGCCAACGCCCTGCCCTACGGACTGACCGCCGGCTTCTACGGCGCAGCCTCGGAGGTTGATGGCTTTCTCGATCGCATCGAGGCGGGGGTGACCTATGTGAACCGCCCCCAGGGCGCCACCACCGGCGCCTGGCCCGGCTACCAGCCTTTCGGCGGCTGGAAGGGCAGCGGCAGCACCGGCAAGGCCATCGGATCGTTCTGGTACCTGCCGCTCTACCTGCGGGAGCAGTCGCGCACCGTGGTGGATTGAGCGGACGTCGAGCAGGCGGGCCGCGGTCAATCCGGCCGGGGCGCGGGCCCGCGACTGCCAGCCGCCGGCCCGCACACCCCTGCCGGCTACAGCGGCTTGCGGATCAGGTTGGCGATCTCGCCGATGATGCCGCGCCGGAAGGACATCACGCAGACCACGAAGATGATGCCCTGCACCACCGTCACCCAGGCGCCGAGTTCGGCGAGGTAGTTCTGCATGGTGATGATCACCGCCGCGCCGACGATCGGACCGAACATGGTGCCCAGACCGCCCACCAGGGTCATGAGCACCACCTCGCCGGACATGGACCAGTGCACATCGGTGAGCGAGGCAAGCTGGAAAACCAGCGACTTCAGACCGCCGGCCAGCCCGGCGAGCGTGGCCGACAGCACATAGGCCACGAGCTTGTAGCGATCGGTGTCGTAGCCCAGGGACAGTGCCCGCGGTTCGTTCTCGCGGATGGCCTTGAGCACCTGGCCGAAGGGCGAATGCACCACCCGCCAGATCAGGCCGAATGCCGCGAAGAAGACCACGAAGACCAGCGCGTACATGGCGTAGTTGCCCGACATGTCGAACAGGCCGAAGAGCTTGCCGCGCGGCACCGCCTGGATGCCGTCCTCGCCACCCGTGAAGGGCGCCTGCAGGTAGAAGAAGAAGATCATCTGGGACAGCGCCAGCGTGATCATCGCGAAGTAGATGCCCTGCCGCTTGATGGCGAGCAGCCCGGTGACCCAGCCCATGAGCGCCGCGCAGGCAGTGGCGAAGATCAGCGCGAACTCCGGATTGAAGCCCCAGACCTTGGCCGAGTGCGCGGCCGCGTAACCGGCGGTGCCGAGGAACATGGCATGGCCGAAGGACAGCAGCCCGCCAAAGCCGATGAGCAGGTTGAAGGCGCACGCGAACAGCGCGAAGCACATCACCTTCATCAGGAAGACCGGGTAGAGCACCAGTGGCGCCAGCAGGAAGAACGCGATGAGGATCAGGAAAGCGATCTTCTGGTGGCCGGTGCCAGCGCCGGCGCCGGCCACGATCGGGACGGTGGATGAGGACATGAGGAGCCCCTGCGCTACTTCTGGGTGCCGAACAGGCCGGCGGGCTTGATCAGCAGGACGATGGCCATGATCACGAAGATCACGGTGTTCGAGGCCTCGGGATAGAAGACCTTGGTGAGGCCCTCGATCAGGCCCAGGCCGAAGCCGGTGATGATCGAGCCCAGGATGGAACCCATGCCGCCGATCACCACCACGGCGAACACCACGATGATCAGGTCGGCGCCCATCTGCGGACTGACCTGGTAGATCGGCGCGGCCATGACCCCGCCGAGCGCGGCGAGCCCCACGCCGAAGCCGTAGGTGAGGGTGATCATCCGCGGCACATTGATGCCGAAGGACTGGACCAGCGCCGGATTCTCGGTGGCCGCCCGCAGATACGCGCCGAGCTTGGTGCGCTCGATGACATACCAGGTGACCAGGCAGAGCACCAGCGACGCGCCGATCACCCACGCCCGGTAGTTGGGCAGGAACATGAAGCCGAGGTTCTTGCCCCCGGTGAGTTCGGGCGGGATCGGGTAGGGCTGGCCCGACGAGCCGAACTCGTTGCGGAACAGCCCCTGGATGATCAGCCCGAGCCCGAAGGTGAGCAGCAGCCCGTAGAGATGATCGAGCTTGTAGAGCCGGGCCAGGAACACCCGTTCGACGATCACCCCCGACACCCCGACCACGACCGGCGCCAGCAGCAGCGACCACCAGTAGCCGAGCTGCAGGTAGTTCAGGCCGAGGTAGGCCACGAAGGCGCCCATCATGTACTGGGCGCCGTGGGTGAAGTTGATGATGTTGAGCAGGCCGAAGATGACCGCCAGGCCCAGCGACAGCAACGCGTAGAACGAGCCGTTGATCAGTCCGATCAGCAGCTGCCCGAACAGGGCCTGGGTGGGAACGCCGAAGATCTCCATGGGAGCCGCCGCTGAGCCTTGTCGGGGTGCTTACTTCTTGGCGACCAGCGGGCAGTTGCCCTGGTCGAGGGGCCGGAAGGCCTGGTCAGCCGGGATGGTGGCCCGGACCTTGTAGTAGTCGTAGGGGCCCTTGGACTCCGACGGCTTCTTCACCTCGACCAGATAGGCCGGATGCAGCTTGCGGCCGTCGGCCCGGATGGTGCCCTTGCCGAAGAGCGTGTCGTCGGTGGGCATCTCCTTCATCTTGGCCACCACCTTGGTGCCGTCGTCGCTCTTGAGGGCTTCGACGGCCTTCAGGTAATGCAGCACCGAGCCATACACGCCGGCATGGACCATCGACGGGTACTTGCCGCCGCTCTGCGCCACGAAACGCTTCGTCCAGGCACGGGTCTGGTCGTTCAGGTCCCAGTAGAAGGTCTCGGTGAAGATCAGGCCCTGGGCCTTGTCCAGACCCAGCGCGTGAACGTCGGGCAGGAACACCAGCAGGCCCGCCAGGTTCTGGCCGCCGCGGGTGATGCCGAACTCGGCCGCCTGCTTGATCGAGTTCTGGGTGTCGCCGCCGGCATTGGCCAGACCGATGATCTTGGCCTTCGACGCCTGGGCCTGCAGCAGGAAGGAGGAGAAGTCCTGGGTGTTCAGCGGGTGCCGGACCTTGTTGACCACCTTGCCGCCGGACTTGAGCACCACCGCCTCGGTGTCGCGCTCGAGCGCGTGGCCGAAGGCGTAGTCGGAGGTGAGGAAGAACCAGGTGTCACCGCCGGTCTTGACGATGGCCGAGCCGGTGCCGTTGGCGAGCATCCAGGTGTCGTAGGTCCAGTGGATCGTGTTGGGCGAGCAGTCCTTGCCGGTGAGGTCGGAAGTTGCCGCGCCGGAGTTGAGCATGACCTTGCCCTTCTCGCGCACGATCTGGTTGACCGCCAGGGCCACCGAGGAGGTGGGCACATCGGCCACCACATCGACCTTGTCGGTGTCGAACCACTTGCGGACGATGCTCGAACCGATGTCGGGCTTGTTCTGGTGGTCGGCCGAGAGGATCTCGACCTTCATGCCTTTCTTGGCCGCGCCGAAATCCTCGACAGCGAGTCGGGCGGCGATCACCGAGCCCTGGCCGGTGATGTCGGCATACAGGCCCGACATGTCGTTGATGACGCCGATCTTGATCACGCCGTCGGAGACCTGCGCGCTGGCGCCGGCCGACAGGGCCATGGCGCCGGCGACCAGGGTGGAGATCAGGGTGCGCTTGAACATGGTGTCTCCCAGAGTGCTGAGGGTGTTGTGTGTGCGTGGAGGCCGGGAACCGCGGAGGCGACTGGCTGGCCAGGCTCAGACGCCGAGGTATTCGTGGAGCATGCCCATCTTGGCGTCGAGTTCGGCGGCGCTGAATCCCTCGACGATGCGGCCGTGCTCCATCACATAGAAGCGATCGGCCAGCGGGGCGGCAAAGCGGAAGTTCTGCTCGACCATGATCACCGTGAAGCCGCGCTCGCGCAGCGTGCGGATCATGCGGGCCAGCGCCTGCACGATCACCGGGGCCAGGCCCTCGGAGATCTCATCGAGCAGCAGCAGGCGCGCGCCGGTGCGCAGGATGCGCGCCACCGCCAGCATCTGCTGCTCGCCGCCCGACAGGCGCGTGCCCTGGCTGTTGCGACGCTCCCTGAGGTTGGGAAACATCGCGTAGATCTCGTCGATCGACATGCCGCCCGAACCGACGCTGGGGGGCAGCATCAGGTTCTCTTCGCAGGAGAGGCTGGCGAAGATGCCCCGCTCCTCGGGGCAGTAGCCCAGGCCGAGCTGCGCGATGCGGTGCGGCGGCAGGCCGATCGCCTCGGTGCCGTTGATCATGATCGAACCGGTGCGCCGCCCCACCAGGCCGAGGATCGACTTCAGCGTGGTGGTGCGGCCGGCGCCGTTGCGGCCGAGCAGCGTGACCACCTCGCCCTTGTTCACGGTGAGGTCCACCCCGTGCAGGATGTGCGACTCGCCGTAGAAGGCGTGCAGGTCGGTGACCCGCAGGAATTCGGTGTTCTCAGCCATGCGCTCCCCGCAACTCAGCGGCCTCGCTGCCCATGTAGGCCTCGAGCACCTGCGGATCCTTCGACACTGTCTCGTAGGGGCCTTCGGCGATCACCTGACCGCGCTGCAGCACGCTGATGCGATCGGCGATGCTCGAGACCACATTCATGTTGTGCTCGACCATGAGCACCGTGCGGTTGGCCGAGACCTTCTTGATGAGCTGCGTGACCCGCTCGACATCCTCGTGGCCCATGCCCTGGGTGGGCTCGTCGAGCAGCATGAGCTCGGGCTCGGTGGCCAGGGTGGTGGCGATCTCGAGCGCCCGCTTGCGGCCGTAGGGCAGTTCCACGGTGACCGTGTCGGCGTAGTCCTGGAGCCCGACGGTCTCGAGCAGCGCGCGGGCCCGATCATGCAGGGCCTCGAGGGTGCGCTCCGACTTCCAGAAGTGGAAGGAGGTGCCGAGCTCGCGCTGCAGGCCGATACGCACATTCTCGAGCACCGTGAGGTGCGGGAAGGTGGCCGAGATCTGGAAGGACCGGACGATGCCCCGGCGCGCGGTCTGGGCCGGCTTCTCCTGGGTGATGTCCTGACCCTTGTACAGGATCTGGCCCCGGGTGGGCGGCAGGAACTTGGTGAGCAGGTTGAACACCGTGGTCTTGCCGGCGCCGTTGGGGCCGATCAGGGCGTGGATGTGCCCCCGCTGGACCTTGAGGTTCACATCGCTGACCGCGACGAAACCCTTGAACTCCTTCACCAGCCCACGCGTTTCGAGAATGATGTCTTCGGCCATCCGGATGCACAGACAGGGGTTGACGGGTTTGCGGGCACCGGAATGCGGTGCGGGCGGGATTATGTCCAAACCCTCAGGGCGAGGCAAACGCGACCGAAGGCGGCCCTGCGGCGACCAGTGGCCGCAAATCCCTCGTCAGAATGACCGATCCGGTATTCGCCGCCCGAATGTCAATGATTGTCGCGGGGGATTCCGTGGGTGGCGTCGATCCGCTGGTAGCTCACCGCGAAGTCCAGGCAGGCACCGGTCTGCAGCTGCCCCACATGGCGACGCTGCAGCTCCTGCCAGGGGGTCTGGCTGACCAGCGTGGGCGGCGTCCAGGCGGCGCGCCGCCGGGCGAGTTCGTCGTCGGAGATCAGCATGTCGGCGCGGCGCCGGTTGAGGTCGATGCGGACCCGGTCGCCGGTGCGCAGCAGCGCCAGACCGCCGCCGACCACCGACTCCGGCGACGCGTTCAGGATGGAAGGGCTCGCCGAGGTGCCCGACTGCCGGCCGTCGCCGATGCAGGGCAGCAGCGTGATGCCCTGGCGCACCAGGGCGTCGGGCGGCAGCATGTTGACCACCTCGGCCGCGCCGGGGTAGCCGATCGGGCCGACGCCCCGGATGAACAGCAGACAGTCGGCGTCGATGGCCAGGGCGGGATCGTTGATGCGCGCGTGGTAGTCCTCGGGGCCTTCGAAGACGATGGCCCGGCCCTCGAAAGCGCCTTCATCGCCTGGCCGCTGCAGGTAGCGGGCGCGGAATTCCTCGGTGATCACCGAGGTCTTCATCACCGCCGATTCGAACAGGTTGCCGCTCAGCACCGCGAACCCGGCCTGCGGCAGCAGGGGCTGCTCGTAGGCCCGGATGACATCGCGATTGCGCACCGGCGTATCGGCATAGCACTCGGCGATCGTGCGCCCGGACACATTGAGCGCGTCGCCGTGCAGCTTGCCGGCGCGCAGCAGCTCGTTCATGACCGCCGGCACGCCGCCGGCGCGATGGAACTCCTCGCCGAGGTACTGGCCCGCCGGCATCAGGTTGACCAGCAAGGGAACCTCGTAGCCGATGCGGTCCCAGTCGGTGATGTCGAGCGGCACGCCCATGTGGCGGGCGATGGCGGTGACATGCGGCGGGCAGTTGGTGGAGGCGCCCAGGGCGCTCGAGGCGACGATCGCGTTCTCGAAGGCCTGGCGGGTGAGGATGCGCGAAGGCCGCAGGTCTTCATGGACCATCTCGACGATCCGGCGGCCGGTGGCATAGGCCATCTGGGCGCGCTCGCGGTAGGGTCCGGGGATGGCGGCGCAGCCCGGCAGCGACATGCCCAGCGCCTCGGCCACGCTGTTCATGGACAGGGCGGTGCCCATGGTGTTGCAGTGCCCCACCGAGGGCGCCGAGGAGGCGACCATCTCGAGAAACTGGTCGTAGTCGATCCGGCCGGCGGCGAGTTCCTGGCGGGCGTGCCAGACCACCGTGCCGGAACCGGCCAGGCCGTTGTTGTAGTAGCCGTTGAGCATCGGGCCGCCGGACAGCACGATGGCCGGGATGTCGACGGTGGCCGCGCCCATCAGCATGGCCGGGGTGGTCTTGTCGCAGCCGGTGGTGAGCACCACGCCGTCAAGGTGGTAGCCGTAGAGCACTTCCACCAGGGACAGGTAGGCGAGGTTGCGGTCGAGCGCGGCGGTGGGTCGCTTGCCGGTCTCCTGGATGGGATGCACCGGGAACTCGAGGGGGATGCCGCCGGCGTCGCGAATGCCGTCGCGCACCCGACGGGCCAGCTCGATGTGGTGACGGTTGCAGGGCGCGATGTCGCTGCCGGTCTGGGCGATGCCGATCACCGGCTTGCCGCTGTTGCGAAGCTCGTCGAGCGTGAGCCCGTAGTTCATCATGCGCTCGAGGTAGAGCGCGGTCATGCCGGGGTTGTCGGGATTGTCGAACCAGGCGCGCGAGCGCAGGCGCCGTCCGCCCGGCTTGTCGTGGCTGTTGGCCATGGGTGTCTCCTCCTGTGGCAGTCTTTCGGGCAAGTGTAGCAACCGGGCCGTTCATCCGGACGGCAGCGGCCGTTTGTCCTGCCGCGGGCCATCGTCGCTTACCCTGCCGGCGAATGCCCCGCATCATGCCCGTCCTGAGCCAGAAGCCCGGAACAAACGCCATGGCCACTCCCCCCAGCCAGTTCGCCCCAGAGACCGCCACGCTGGCCGGCATCGGCCGCGCGCTGGTCCAGCACCGCCGGATCGAACCTGAGCGCGCGGTGGCCATCCAGCGCAAGGCCGATGCCGCCAAGGTCCGGTTCATCGATGAACTGGTCGGGTCGGGCGGCTTCCCGGCGGCCGATCTCGCCCGCTTCGCGGCCGAGACCTTCGGGCATCCCCTCCTCGATGTGGCCGCCGTGGACATCTCGGCGCTGCCGGCCGACCTGATCGATGCCAAGCTCGCCGCCGAGACCCGCGTCATCGCGCTGTGCCGGCGCGGCACGCGGCTGTCGGTGGCGCTGTCGGATCCCACCGACATCGAGACCCTGGACCGCATCAAGTTCCAGACCCAGTGCACGATCGATCCGGTGGTGATCGAGCACGACAAGCTGATCCGCCTGGTCGAAGGCCGCAGCCGCGGCGAGAGCCAGCAGCTCGCCGACTTCACCGCCGACATGCTCGACGAGGACCTCGCCGGTCTCGAACCCGAGCCGGCCGTGGCCGCGGTGGAAAGCGGCGCCGAGGTCGACGACGCGCCCGTGGTGCGTTTCCTGCAGAAGGTGCTGATCGACGCGATCGAAGGCGGCGCCTCCGACATCCACTTCGAGCCCTTCGAGAAGTTCTACCGCATCCGCCTGCGGATCGACGGCGAGCTGCGGGAGTTCGCCCAGCCGCCCATGGCCATCAAGGAGAAGCTCGCCTCGCGCATCAAGGTCATCTCGCGGCTGGACATCTCCGAGAAGCGCGTGCCGCAGGACGGCCGCATGAAGCTTGCCCTGAGCCCCACCCGCGCGATCGACTTCCGGGTCTCGACCCTGCCCACGCTCTTCGGCGAGAAGATCGTGATGCGGATTCTCGATCCCTCGTCGGCCAAGCTGGGCATCGACGCCCTGGGTTACGACCCCGAACAGAAGGAGCATCTGCTCAAGGCGGTCACGCGGCCCTACGGCATGGTGCTGGTCACCGGGCCCACCGGCTCGGGCAAGACGGTGTCGCTCTACACCTGCCTGAACATCCTGAACCAGCCGGGGGTGAACATCTCCACCGCCGAAGACCCCGCGGAGATCAACCTGCCGGGCGTCAACCAGGTGAATGTGAACGACAGGGCCGGACTGAGCTTCTCGGTGGCGCTGAAGGCCTTCCTGCGTCAGGACCCCGATGTGATCATGGTCGGCGAGATCCGCGACCTCGAAACCGCCGACATCTCGATCAAGGCCGCGCAGACCGGGCACATGGTGCTCTCCACCCTGCACACCAACGACGCGCCCACCACCCTCACCCGGCTGATGAACATGGGCGTGGCGCCCTTCAACATCGCCTCGTCGGTGATCCTGATCACCGCCCAGCGCCTGGCGCGCCGGCTGTGCACCTGCAAGAAGCCGCTGGACATCGACGAGTACGGCCTGCTGCAGGTGGGCTATCGCGAGGAAG
Organism: Betaproteobacteria bacterium; assembly: GCA_018970865.1. Classification (GTDB taxonomy): domain Bacteria; phylum Pseudomonadota; class Gammaproteobacteria; order Burkholderiales; family Burkholderiaceae_E; genus Quisquiliibacterium. The sequence goes on along the minus strand of JAGWVN010000056.1, from coordinate 5,860 downwards.
ACCTCGACGGCAGCTGGGTGCCCTTCCGACCGGTGGGCTGCGAGCGCTGCAAGGGCAGCGGCTACAAGGGCCGGGTGGGCATCTATCAGGTGATGCCGATCTCCGAGGAGATCCAGCGGATCATCCTCTCCAACGGCAATGCCATGCAGATCGCCGAGCAGGCCCGGCGCGAAGGCGTCAACGACCTTCGGCGCAGCGGTCTGCTCAAGGTCCGCCAGGGACTCACCTCCATCGAGGAGGTGCTTGGCGTGACCAACGAATAGCCGGGACGGAACAGACACCATGGCAGGCAAGGCGGCGGCGGCAGCGCCGGTCAAGCAGTTCACCTACCTCTGGGAAGGCCGCGACCGAGCCGGCCGGACCGTGCGCGGCGAGATGCGCGCCGGCGGCGTGGCGGTGGTCAACACCACCCTGCGCCGCCAGGGGGTGATGGTCACCAAGGTGAAGAAGCGCAGTTACTCGCGCGGCCGCAAGGTCACCGAGAAGGACATCACGCTGTTCACCCGCCAGCTGGCCACCATGATGCGCGCCGGCGTGCCGCTGCTGCAGGCCTTCGACATCGTGGCCAAGGGCACCGAGAACGGCTCGGTGGCGCGGCTGTTCACCGAGATCAAGTCCGATGTGGAGACCGGCACGGCGCTCTCGGAGGCGTTTCGCCGTTATCCGCTGTACTTCGACGACCTGTTCTGCAACCTGGTGGGTGCGGGCGAACAGGCGGGCATCCTCGACGACCTTCTGGAGCGCCTGGCGGTCTACAAGGAAAAGATGCAGGCCCTCAAGGGCAAGATCAAGTCGGCGCTCTTCTACCCCACCGCGGTGATGGGCGTGGCGGCAATCGTCGTCACGATCATCATGCTGTTCGTGATCCCCGCCTTCAAGAGCGTCTTCGAGGGATTCGGCGCGAGCCTGCCGGCGCCTACGCTGATGGTGATCGCGATGTCCGACATCGTCGTGGCCTACTGGTGGCTGATCTTCGGCCTGCTGTTCGCCGGCATCTACTTCCTGCTGCAGGCCTGGCGGCGATCGGCGGCGGTTCAGGTGGCGGTCGACCGGGGCCTGCTGCGGCTGCCGATCCTGGGCGAGGTCATCCGCAAGGCATCGATCGCGCGCTGGCTGCGCACCCTGTCGACGATGTTCGCGGCCGGCGTGCCGCTGGTGGAGGCCCTCGATTCGGTGGGCGGCGCCTCGGGCAACCATGTCTACCTGACCGCCACCCGCAGGATCCAGGGCGAGGTCTCCACCGGCACCAGCCTGACCGTGGCCATGCAGAACGCCAATGTCTTTCCGAACATGGTCATGCAGATGGCCTCGATCGGCGAGGAATCCGGCTCGCTCGATGACATGCTCGGCAAGGCGGCCGACATCTACGAGCGCGAGGTCGACGAGGCGGTCGCCAGTCTCTCCAGCCTGCTCGAGCCGATCATCATGGCCTTCCTGGGGGTGGTGATCGGCGGGCTGGTGGTGGCCATGTACCTGCCGATCTTCAAGATGGGCCAGGTGGTCTGAGCCCGGCTGCCCCCGCCCCTCGCGGGCCTCTTTCCCGACCAGGGCCTGCATGACCGACCTGCTTCTGACCTCCCCCGCCGCATCCGCGTCGCTTGCCGTGCTGCTCGGGCTGCTGGTGGGCAGCTTCCTCAATGTGGTCATCCACCGCCTGCCGATCATGCTGGAGCGGGACTGGGCCCGTCAGGCCGCCGAGATGCGCGGGGAGACGATCCCCGATCAGCCGACCTACAACCTGATGGTGCCGGGATCGGCCTGCCCGGCCTGCGGCCACCGGATCACCGCCCTCGAGAACATTCCGGTGCTGAGCTGGCTGATGCTGCGCGGCCGCTGCTCGGCCTGCGCCAGCCCGATCCCGATGCGCTATCCGCTGGTGGAGCTCGTCACCGCGCTGCTGAGCGGTCTGGCGGTCTGGCACCTGGGCGCGGGCGCCGCCGGCATCGCGGCGCTGCTGCTGACCTGGACGCTGATCGCGCTCACCGGCATCGACCTGGACACCCAGCTGCTGCCCGACAACCTCACCCTGCCCCTGCTGTGGGCAGGCCTGGCGGTGAATCTCGCCGGGGTGTTCGTGCCGCTGGAGTCGGCCGTGATCGGCGCGATCGCCGGCTACGGCAGTCTGTGGACGGTGTACTGGCTGTTCAAGCTCGCCACCGGCAAGGAGGGCATGGGCTACGGCGACTTCAAGCTGCTGGGCGCGCTCGGCGCCTGGTTCGGCTGGCAGGCGCTGCCCGGCATGATCCTGCTCTCGTCGCTGGTGGGCGCTTTGGTGGGCATCGGACTGATCGTGTTCGCCCGCCATGGCCGCGAGGTGCCGATTCCATTCGGCCCCTACCTGGCCGGCGCGGGGTTGCTGACCTTGTACTTCGGCAAGCCGATCGCGGCATACTTGGGCCTGTCCTGAGCCCCTCTTCCTGCCCCGTTGAGCCAATCAACCCCTCCCTCCGCCCCGGGTGCCGAGCCGCAGTCAGGCCACGCTGACGGCGCCCGCCCGCGGCTGGTGGTCGGACTCACCGGCGGCATCGGCAGCGGCAAGACCACCGTCGCCAATCTGTTCGGCGAACTCGGCGTGGCCCTGGTCGACACCGACCTGATCGCGCACCAGCTCACCGGCCCGGGCGGCATGGCCATGCCGGCCATCCAGGCGGCGTTCGGCCCGTCAGTCATCGCCGCCGATGGCCGGCTCGATCGCGCGGCCATGCGCCAGCTCGCCTTCAGCGATCCCGCTGCGCGACGCCGCCTCGAGGCCATCCTGCACCCCCTCATCCGCCAGGAGAGCGAACGCCAGCTCGGCGAGGCCACCAGCCCGTACGCGATTCTGGTCGTGCCCCTGCTGGTCGAGGGCGGCCGGCCACGCGAGCGGGCGCAGCGGGTGCTGGTGGTGGACTGCCAGCCCCAGACCCAGGTCGAGCGGGTGATGAAGCGCAACAACCTGCCGCGCGAGCAGGTCGAGGCCATCCTGGCCGCCCAGGCCAGCCGGGAGCAGCGGCTGGCCGCGGCTGACGACCTGATCGACAACGACGGCGCGCCCGACACGCTGCCGCAGCGGGTGCGGGCGCTCCACGAACGGTACCTCGCCCTGATCGCCTGAGCGCTCCGGCAGACATCCCGGCCGAGGCGGGGCGAAGAGCCCGGGTTTGTCATTCCCCCGTGATTCAGCCAGAATCGGCCCGCCTGCGGGGTGGCCCGCAATCCAGCCGGCCAGACGGTTTGATCCTCTACGAATTCCCCCTGAACGAACGGGTCCGCACGCTGCTGCGCCTGGAGTCGCTGTTCGGGCGGTTCGACCGCTTTGCCACCCGTGACGAAGCGCAGGATCACCATGTCGCGCTGGTCACGCTCTTCGATGTGCTGGAAGTCGCCTCCCGGGCGGACCTGAAATCCGACCTCCTCCAGGAACTCGACCGGCAGCGGCACGCCCTGATTCCGCTGCGCAGCAACCCCGAGGTGTCCACCGACGCGCTCGACCAGGTGCTCGGTCAGATCGAGGCGGCCTGGAACAGCCTGAACGCGGTCGCCGGCAAGACCGGGCAGCACCTGCGCGAGAACGAGTGGCTGATGAGCATCCGCAGCCGGACCGGCATCGCCGGGGGCGCCTGCGAGTTCGACCTGCCGTCGTACCACGCCTGGCAGCACCGGCCGGCCGACATCCGGCGCCGCGACATCGCCACCTGGGCCGCGCCGCTGCGGCCGCTGCAGGACAGCCTGCGCATCGTGCTGCGACTGCTGCGCGAGAGCGCCCACCACAGCGTGCAGACCGCCCGGCAGGGCAGCTTCCAGCAGCCGCTCGGCGGCAAGACCTACCAGATGGTGCGGGTGCGGCTCGATCCCGCCACCGGCGCCATTCCCGAGATCAGCGCCAACCGCTACCTGATCTGGATCCGCTTCACCCTGCAGGACGGCGATCTGCGGCCGCGCGCGCTCGACAGCGATGTCGGCTTCGAGCTCGCGCTGTGCAATCTGTGAGCAGGCCCTTGACCGCCAGCGAGCCCGAACGCGTGGTCGCCTGCCCGGGCTGCCGTCGCCCGGCCGTGTTCTCGCCGGCCAACCGCTGGCGCCCGTTCTGCTCGGAGCGGTGCAAGACCGGCGATCTGGGTGCCTGGGCGAGCGGCGCCTATGTCATCGACGGTGAGCCGCTGGACGATGACGGCCCGACCGGCGAGTCTGCCAGCGCGTCGAGCCGCTGATCCGCCGGCATCCGCGGTCAGCCCATGCCGGCGCCGGTCTGCGCCAGCCCGTGCGCGCCGGATTCGATCGCCGTACGCAGCGCCGACGGTGCCGCCTTGGCAGTGGCCAGGTAGACCGGCAACTGCGGCGCCTCGGGCAGACGCGGCGCGATGACGAAATCCAGCCCGAGCGCGGCGGCGCGCTCGATCTGGGCCGCGTCCTCGCACACCGCCGCGCAGCACGGCAGATCGGGCCTGGCGCTCAGCCGGGCGAGCGCGGCAGCATCGAACAGCACCGCGCCGGCCTGACGCCAGAGCGATTCCCCGAGGGTTGAAGGCACGAGCAGACGCCCCCCTGCTGCAGCGAGCTCTGCCGCCGCGGCCTGCGCGCGGGCAGTGGCGGCGGCATCGGGCCGCGCCGGCATCGCGAGCAGCGTGAGCGGCCGGGTCACCGGACGCAGCGCCTGCAGCCCAGCGGCGGCCAGCACCTCGACGGCCACCGTGGCCGGCGCGGCAAGGGGCTGACCGGGTATCCAGGCGGCAATGAGCGGAGGCAGGCGCAGCCAGGGGAACACCGGCTCGCTCGCCGGCAGCAGCGGCTGCACGGCGGCGCCGGACAATGGCTGCCAGGCGAAGGCCTGGCCCTCGCGCCCGCGCGGGATACCGCTGAGATCGTCCCAGGCCGCGAACAGGCGCCGGAAGTGCAGGCGCACATGGGCGTGGGGATAGACGAACTCGCGCACCAGCCAGGGGTGAGACCGGCGCACCGCCAGGCCGAGTTCCTCGTCGAGCTCGCGGGCCAGCGCCGCCGCCACGGTCTCGCCGGGCTCGACCTTGCCGCCGGGGAACTCCCACCAGTCCGCATAGGCCTTGCCCGCCACCCGCTGGCCGAGCAGCACGGTGCCGTCGGCGCCGACGATGATGCCGACCGCCACCTCCAGGCGCGGGCTCATGCCGGCGGGTTCGGCCGCGGGCTCATGCCGGCCGGCTCAGGCGCGCTTGCGGCCGCGACCGGCGTGGCGCCCGGCCCAGTCGCGGGCGAACTGCCAGGCCACCCGACCGGAGCGCGAGCCGCGCTCGAGCGCGAAGCGCAGCGCCTCGGCGCGGGCGCGTTCGATCTCGGCCGGGGCGCAGCCGAAACTGGCCAGCCAGTGCGCGACGATGCCGAGGTAGTCGTCCTGACGGAACGGGTAGAAGGCCACCCACAGGCCGAAGCGCTCCGACAGCGAGACCTTCTCCTCGACCCGCTCCCCGGGATGGATCTCGCCATCTTCCTGGTGCTTGGCGTCGAGGTTCTCGGCCATGTACTCCGGCATGAGGTGGCGCCGGTTGGAGGTGGCGTAGATCAGCAGGTTCTCGGACTGCGCCGCCACCGAGCCGTCAAGCGCCACTTTCAGCGCCTTGTAGCCGGCCTCGCCTTCCTCGAAGGAGAGGTCGTCGCAGAACACGATGAAACGCTCCGGGCGGCCGGCCACCAGCTCGACGATGTCGGGCAGGTCGACGAGATCGTCCTTGTCGACCTCGATCAGGCGCAGGCCGCGGGCGCTGTGCTCGTTCAGGCAGGCCTTGATCAGCGAGGACTTGCCGGTGCCGCGCGAGCCGGTGAGGAGTACGTTATTCGCCGGGAGCCCCGCGACGAACTGGCGGGTGTTGGCGTCGATCGCGCGCTTCTGCTCGTCGACGCAGACCAG
>JAGWVN010000055.1 GCA_018970865.1 Betaproteobacteria bacterium | reverse complement strand
CCCAGGTGCTCCAGCAGGCCGGCATCGCGATGCTCTCGCAGGCCAACGCGGCACCCAACCAGGTGCTGTCGCTGCTGCGATAGGTATCGCGCAGCCCCCCGGGCCGATTGACGCGGCCCGGGGCCGCGTCTTACCGTGCGGCCACCGCCACGCCCCCGCAGAAGGGGCGACGCGGTGCCCCCCGCGCCAGCGGGGCGGCGTTCAGCCCGGAGACGCCCCTCATGCCCCACGTGCACCTGCTCGACCGCCACCTCGGCGAGCACTGGCCCGATCTCTCCACGCCCGAGGCGGTCCGCGCCCTCGAGGCCATTCCCTTCGATCAGCGCATGGCTGCCGCCAGCACCTACCAGGCGCTGCGCCTGGGCAGCCAGCACGCGCCGCAGCGCCCCGCCCTGCGCCTGCTGGCCAATGCCGATCCCGACGAGACGCCGGTCGACATCTCCCATCAGGCCTTCTTCGAGGGCGTGACCCGCACCGCCAATGCCCTGCATGCGCTCGGCGTGCGGCCGGGCCTTGCGGTGAGCTTCCTGCTGCCGCTGGTGCCGCAGGCCTTCTGGACCCTGTTCGGCGCCGAGGCCGCCGGCATCTCCAACCCGGTCAATCCGCTGCTCGAACCGCATCAGCTGGTGGAGATCCTGCGCGCGGCTGACACCCGCGTGCTGGTGGCACTGGGGCCGGTGCCGGGCACCGACACCTGGGACAAGGTGCGGCGCATCCTGCCCGAGCTGCCGCAGCTGGTCGCGGTGGTGGTGGTGGGCGCGGCTGGCGTGGCCACGGCCACCCCCGATGAGGCGGGCCGGCCGCGCGCGCCCGGCGAGCCGGTGCCGATCTTCGATTTCGACGCGCTGATCGCCGCGCAGCGCGCTGACGCGCTGATCAGCGGCCGCGACATCCAGCCCGACGAGATCGCCGGCTACTTCCACACCGGCGGCACCACCGGCACGCCCAAGCTGGTGCGCCACACCCACCGCAACCAGGTCTCGCAGGCCTGGGTGATCGGCCTCATCCTGCGCGCCGAGCCCGGCGACACCACGCTCTTCGGCCTGCCGCTCTTCCATGTCGGCGGGGCGCTCTCGCAGGCCCTGGCGGGGCTTGCCTGCGGCGGCACGCTGGTGGTGCTCTCGCCCGCCGGCTGGCGCAACCCGGCGGCGCTGCGCAATCTCTGGCGGCTGGTGGCGCGGTATCGGCCCCGCACCCTCACCGGGGTGCCCACCGTGCTGGCCGCGGCCCTGAGCGTGCCGGTCGATGGCGCCGACCTCTCCAGCCTGGTGCGGGCCACCGGCGGCGGATCGGCGATCCCGGTGGCCGTGGCCCGGACCTACATCGAGCGCTTCGGGCTGCCGGTGCTCGAGGTCTACGGCATGACCGAGACCTCGAGCGTGCACACCATCGGCTATCCCGACCGCCCGGTGAAGGTGGGCTCGGTGGGGCAGGCCCTGCCCTACGCCCGCGTGCGGGTGGTGCGGGTGGATGCCGAGGGCCGCTGCCTGGGCGACTGCGGCACCGATGAGATCGGCGTGGTGGCCATGGCCGGGCCGGGCGTGTTCTCGGGCTATCTCAACCCGGTCCACAACCGGCAGGCCTTCATCGAACCGGGCTGGGTGAATTCCGGCGACCTCGGGCGGCTCGATGCGCAGGGCTATCTCTGGATCACCGGCCGCGCCAAAGACCTCGTGATCCGGGGCGGCCACAACATCGATCCGCAACCCATCGAAGAGATCCTCTACACCCATCCCGCCGTGGGCCTCGCGGCCATGGTCGGACGGCCCGACGCCTATGCGGGCGAGCTGCCGGTGGCCTATGTGCAGCCCAAGCCCGGCATGCAGCCCGATCCGGGCGAGCTGATCGACTGGGTGCGCGAGCGCACGCCGGAGCGGGCCGCGGTGCCGGTGGCCATCCACCTGATCGACCCGATGCCGCTGACCGGCGTGGGCAAGGTCTTCAAGCCGGCGCTGCGCTGGGATGCCGCCACCCGCGTGGCCAGCGCCGCGCTGGCCGACCTGCCGCTGCACGGCGGCGCGCTGTCGGTGGAAACCGGCGCGCACGGCACCCATGGCAGCCTGATCCGGGTTCGACTGAGCGGGGTGCCTGCAGCGCAGCAGGCTGCGCTCGCGCAGACCATCGGCGAGCGGCTGGGGCCGCTGCCGATGCGCCATGAGATCGGCTGGGACTGAACCCCGCGCCTAGTGCAGCCGCGGCCGCAGCAGCACATCGTTGCGGTCGACCGAGGCGATCACCGGGCGCACCAGATCGCCATCGCGCCCGAGCGTGAGCGGCACCCGGGTGCCGGCCGGGCCCAGCGCCCAGACCGCGCGCAGGAAGTCGGGCAGGCTGGCCACCCGGCGACCCGCCACCTCGAGGATCAGATCGCCCTGACGCACGCCGGCCCGCTCGGCCGGGCCGCCCTGCGCCGTGCCGCCCACCACCAGCTGGCCATCGGCGGTGCCGGCATACAGGCCCAGCCAGGGCCGCGCCGGCAGGCCGCTGCGGCCGGTGTCGATCAGGCTGGCGAGGATGGGCTCGAGCAGGTCGATGGGCACGGCCATGTTGGCCTGCGCCCGGGACTCGCCGCTGCCCTCCTCGGTGAGCAGCGAGCCCACCCCGATCAGCCGCCCCGCGCTGTCGAGCACGGCGGCACCGCTCCACTCGGGGTGGGCGGGCGTGGTGAACAGGGCCTGCTCGAGCAGGTACTCCCAGTAGCCGGCGAACTCGCGCCGGGCCGCCAGGCGGGCCTGCAGCGCGTGGCGCCGGCCGCCATGGCCGATGACGAAGACCCGGTCGCCGGGGGCGCTGTCCTGAGGGCGGCCGCGCGGCAGCACCGCGGCATCGAGCCGGCCGAGGGCCCGCACCAGGCCGAAGCCGGTGGCCTGGTCGTAGGCCAGCGGATAGGCCGGCAGCACCGCGCCGCGCTGGGTGGTGATCCACACGCTGCTGGCCTCGGTGATCAGGTAGCCGATGGTGAGGATGGTGCCGTCGGCGCCGATGACGATGCCGTTGCCGCCGCGATCGGTGCCCAGGGTGCCGGCGGTGAAGGCCTCGTCGGGCACCTCGGCGCGCAGCGCGACCATGGCGTCGAGCGCCTGGTCGAGATCGAAGGCCAGCCCCTCGCGCGGCGGCTGCAGGGCTTCGGGGAACGACCAGTCGACATCATCGGCCATCGCCGCTGACTCCGTGGGTGGATGTTATGTGGAATGCCGGCCGGGAAGGCGCGGGTATAGTCGGAGCGGATGGCCTCGAGCACCGAACTTTACCCGCTGCTGCGGCTGGCAGCGAACCTCACGCTCACCACCATCGGCGCCTGCGGCATGTGGACCGCCTCGGTGGTGCTGCCGGCGGTGCAGGCCGAGTTCGGCGTGTCGCGCGCCGATGCCTCGCTGCCCTTCACCCTGCTGATGATCGGCTTCGGCATCGGCAGCGTGCTGGCCGGCAAGCTCAGCGACCGCTTCGGCGTGATGGTGCCCAGCCTGATCGGCGCGGCCTCGCTGGGCGCGGGCTTCTGGCTCGCCAGCCTCATGCAATCGATGATCGGCTATGCGCTGGTGTTCGGGGTGTTCATCGGCCTGATGGGCATCTCGGCGCAGTTCGCGCCGCTGATGACCGACACCTCGATGTGGTTCACGCGCCGGCGGGGCATCGCGGTGGCGATCTGCGCCAGCGGCAACTATGTGGGCGGCGCGATCTGGCCCTCGCTGATCGAGCACTTCGTGCAGGTGGCGGGCTGGCGTCAGACCTTCCAGGGCATGGGCCTGTTCTGCCTGGCGACCATGCTGCCGCTGTGCCTGGTGCTGCGGCGCCGGCCGCCGCCGCAGGCGATGCCGGTGGCGGCGGGCGGCGGGGGCGCGGCCGGCAACCGGCCCTTCGGCCTGTCACCGGGCACGGCGCAGCTGCTGATGTGCGCGGCCGGGGTGGCCTGCTGCGTGGCCATGTCCATGCCCCAGGTGCACATCGTGGCCTACTGCGGCGACCTCGGCTACGGCGTGGCCCGGGGCGCGCAGATGCTCTCGATCATGCTGGCCTGCGGGGTGGTGAGCCGGCTGGTGTTCGGCCTGATCAGCGACCGCATCGGCGGGCTGAAGACGGTGCTGATCAGCTCGACCCTTCAGATGGTGGCGCTGCTGCTCTACCTGCCTTTCGATTCGCTGTTGTCGCTCTATGTGGCCTCGGCGCTGTTCGGTCTGTTCCAGGGCGGCATCATCCCGGCCTACGCCATCGTGGTGCGCGAGCAGTTCCCGCCCGAGGAGGCCGGCACGCGGGTGGGCATCACCCTCACCGCCACCATGGCCGGCATGGCGCTCGGCGGCTGGCTGTCGGGCGCCATCTTCGACCTCACCGGCTCGTATCACGCGGCGTTCGCCAACGGCGCGTTCTGGAACTTCTTCAACCTGCTGATCATGGGCTGGCTCTTTCGCCGCGTGAGCGCGGCAAGGCGCGCCGCCAGCACCCTTCCCGTCCGACCCCAGACCACGCCATGACCGCCAATCCGCGCTGGAAGCAACGCCCCCCGGGCTCCAACTGGGGCGACTTCGGCCCCGATGACCAGCAGGGCCGCATGAACCTGATCACGCCCGAGAAGGTCCGCCAGGGCGTGGCCGAGGTGCGCGAGGGCATCACCTTCTGCCTTAGCCTGCCGCTCGACTTCCCCGGCGGCAATGTGCTCAACCCGCGCCGCCACCCGCCGGTGATCCGGCCCACGGTGCGCAACGGCCGGCCGAACATGAACTACCGGCTGTTCCAGGACGACCCGGACGCCAGCGATGTCATCAGCGACGACCTGGTGGTGATGCACCTGCAGTACTCCACGCAATGGGACAGCTTCGCCCATGTGGGCCAGCTCTTCGACGCCGACGGCGACGGCTTCCCCGAGCCGGTCTACTACAACGGCTTCAAGCCGGGCGAGCATGTGGTGGGCCCCACCGATGTCGCCGACGCCGGGGTGCCGCAGGGCCTGCTGCCCGCCGGCAGCTCGCAGGCGCGGGCCCTGGGCATCGAGACCATGGCCGAGCATGGCGTGCAGGGCCGCGCGGTCATGATCGACCTGCACGCCCACTTCGGCCGGCGCCACCATGCGGTGGGCTACGACGACCTCATGCGCGTCATGGAAGCTGACCGGGTGGTGGTCGAGACCGGCGACATGGTCTGCCTGCACACCGGCTTCTCGCAGATGCTGCTCGAGATGAACCGGCAGCCCGACGCGCATACCGTCGAGAACAGCTGCACCGCGCTCGACGGCCGCGACCCGAAGCTGCTGCAGTGGATCACCGACAGCGGCCTGTCGGTGCTGATCGCCGACAACTACGCGGTCGAGATGACGCCGTCGCGCAAGGGCCACCTGCTCGGCTGCTGCGCCACGCTGCCGCTGCATGAGCACTGCCTGTTCAAGCTGGGCATCCACCTCGGCGAGATCTGGCATCTCACGCCGCTGGCCGACTGGCTGCGCGCGCACGGCCGCAACCGCTTCCTGCTCACCGCGCCGCCCTTGCGCCTGCCCGGCGCGGTGGGTTCGCCGGCCACGCCGATCGCCACGGTGTAGCCCCGGGCGCGACCCGCCGCGCAGGGCCCGGTGGCGGGCCCCGGCGCGCAAGCCCGGGGGCGGGCCTCAGCGCCAGTCCACCGAGGCCTGGAGGGTGCCGAAGGTCTGGGGCTTGAAGCGGCCCCGGGCCACCGCCTCGGAATCGAACTCCATGGTGCGCCGGACGAGCGCGACGCGCAGCCGCCAGGCCGGCGTGGGCGCCAGCGTGGCGCCCAGGTGGGCCTCGGCCACCCAGGGCGCAGGCCGCGCGCGCGAGACCGCGCCATAGAGCGGCCCGTCGATGAAGCGGTCCCAGCCCACGGCTCGCATGGCGCCGCCGGCCTGCACCGACCAGCGCCCGCCGGTGTCGAGGCGACCGGTGGCGGCCGAGGCCTCCAGCGGCATGGCCGTGCCCGAGAGCCGGTCGCCCAGACGCAGGCTGAACGCCAGCAGCGCCTGACCCTGCAGCGTGCCCACGGTGCCGCCGGCGCGGCCCACCACATCGACCTGCTGGCCGAACAGCGGCCAACGCTGCTCCTGGGCGATCTGCCACTGCACCCCCAGGCGCGGGCGCAGCTGGTGGTCCCAGCCCAGGGCCGGCTCCACCCGCAGCACATCGCGATGCCAGTGGGTCTGCACCCATTCGGCGAGCGAGGCCGGGCCGGTCACGCCCACCTGCAGCTCGGCCAGGCGGGTCTGGTCGCGCGACTCGATGAGCGTGGCGGCCGACGCGAACAGCCAGCCGGCCATCGGACGGTCATCAGGATCATGGGCGGGCAGACGCCGCTGGTTCTGCATGAACAGGGTCTGGCCGATCGACCAGCGCGCGGTGCGCACGGCGCCGGCATCGCAGGCCTGCAGCCCGCACCAGGCATCGGCCATGCGGGCCACCGGCCCGTCGGCCTTCGCGGGCTGGAACCGGTGCGCGCGCAGCGACTGCGAGTACCAGCGGTCATGGCGGTTGAATCCCGCGAACTCGTCGTTGTCCACCTGCACCGACAGGGTCTGCGCGCCGACGCCGGCGGCCGCGAGCGCCAGCAACAGCCCGCCGAGCGCGGCCCGTGCGGTGCTCATGCCGCGTCCAGCGCCGCGCCCACCCGCGCGAAGAGCCCGTCGGCCTGCGCGCCGTCGATCCAGCGGGCCACGGTGACCGCGCGCCGCCGCGGATCGACCCAGGTGATGGAGCTGCCGGCGCCCACGGCGAAGAAGCTGTCGTGCGGCGCGCTGGGGAAGATCACGCCGTCGCGGTTGAGCCAGATCAGGTAGCCGTAGAAGGGCGCGATCGGGCAGGGCTGCTGCATCCGGGCGATCCAGTCAGGCGAGAGCACGCGGCGCCCGCCGGCAACGCCGCCCTCGAGCAGCAGCGCGCCCACGCGGGCCTGGTCGAGGCTGTCGATGGAGATGCCGCCGCCCCAGTGGGTGCCGCCGGGCACCGAGATCATGCGGCGGCCGCGCACCGTCACCCAGGCATTGCGATAGCCCTCCCAGCGCCAGCGGTCGCTCGCGCCGATGGGCCGCATGATGGACTCGGCGAAGACCTCGGGCAGCGGCCGGCCGAACAGGTGCAGCAGCGCCAGCGAGAGCTGGTTGATGCGCACATCGTTGTACTCCCAGTAGCTGCCCGGGGCCTGCAGCGGGCGCGCGTCGCCCTTGCGGCCAGCCGGCGGCACCGGCTGGTACTGCACCGCCCGCCAGCGATCGACCTGCTCGGGCAGGCCGAAGACCGAGCCCTCCCACTCGCTGGTCTGCTGCAGCAGCTGATGCCAGGTGATGGCCGCGTTGTGCCCGCCCTCGAAGCCGATGCCGGGCACGCGGCGGATGACCGGCTCGTGCACATCGGGCAGCAGACCCCGGTCATGGGCCACGCCGGCCAGCAGCGCGAGATAGGTCTTGGCCACGCTGAAGGTGAGGTCCACCCGCCAGGGATCGCCCCACTGCGCCAGCACCTGGCCGTCTTGCCAGACCACGCCGCTGGCCGGCCCGCGGGCGTGCACCGGCCCGAGCAGGCGGTTGTAGGGCGGCGGATCGGCGCCGTGCACGCCCCAGGCGCCGCTGGGGTCATCGGGATCGCGGGGCCAGGGGCTCTCATGGGCCTGCGCCCAGGCGATCGCCTCCTGGAAGCGCGCCGCGGGCGCGGGCTGCGGGCGGGCGCCGCTCACTTGCGCGCCCGATCGGGGTAGCTGGCGGCCATGCCGTCGCGGACATCCTGCTGGATGCCGTACTGCGGGAACGGATAGCGCAGGCCGTTGCCGCCGAGCGCGGCCATGCCGGCCAGGGCCTTGGGCAGATACTCCGGCGGGATCGCCATGAGCATCTCGTCGTCGAGCACGCCCCCGTAGCGGCGCTCGGCGAAGCAGGGAATCGACAGGCTGGGCTGGCGGGTGGACAGCGCCCTGCCCCAGGAATCGGCGCAGGCCGACTCGCCCACCACGCTCCAGTCAAAGCGCTTGTAGCCGCTCCACTGCAGGCCGTTGATGAAGTACATCATCGCGCCCGGCGTGGCATAGAAGAGCACGATGTCGGGCGGATCGAGCCGACCCGCCGAGAGCGGCGAGACCGCCATCGCCTGGTAGCGGCCCACCGGCACGATGGTCATGGCCGCCTGGTGCGCGGCGGAGTCGGGCTGGGTGGCGTACCAGACCCCCACCATCGACTTGCCGGAGCGCCAGTCCTCATCCTGCCCGCCCAGGCCGATGACGGCCTTGCACTGCGCGCCCACGAGGTCAGCGGCGGTGATGCCCACCGTCCAGCCCAGGCGGGCGGCCTGGCCGACGATCTGGTCGGTGGTGTGCACCGACTTCGGCCGGCGGATGCGCGGGATGGCGGCCATCTCGGCCTCGGTCTCGAACAGCTTCATGCCGAAGGGATTGCTGCGCAGGCGCAGCACGCGCTCGAGCTGGGCGCCGAGGGCAGGCAGGTCGAGCCGCTCGGCGGCGGGGGCATCGGGGGCGGTGGCGGTGCTCATGGAGGTCTCCTGGGCGGATGTGCCCGTCGATGGTAGTCCAGCGCGGCGGGGCGCCGGTTCCGCTACTGCTGCGGACCGATGCGCCGCACCACCGCCGCCATGCTCACCGCGTCGGCCTCGACGAAGCGCGTGAAGGCAGCCGCGTCCAGGAACTGGATCGGCGAACCGACGGCGCCCAGGGTGCGCGACACCCGCTCGTCCTCGGCGGCGCGGCGCGCGGCCTCGCGCAGCCGGGCGAGCACCGGCTCGGGCGTGCCCGCCGGCGCGAACAGGCCGGACCACTGCGAGAAGGCCACGGGCACGCCGAGCTCGCGCAGGCTGGGCACCTCGGGCAGGGCGGCCAGCCGGCCCTCGCCCCAGTGGGCCAGGGCCCGCAAGCGGCCAGCGCGCACATGGGCCACGATGGTGGCCGGCCCGGTGGCCAGGGCATCGACCTGCCCGCCGAGCAGACCGATGACGGCCGGCCCGGCGCCGGTGTAGGGCACATGGACCATGAAGCTGCCGGTGGCCTGCTTGAGCATCTCCATCGGCACATGCATGGTGCCGTAGGTGCCCGACGAGCCGAAGGTGAGCGCGCCCGGCCGGGCGCGGGCATGGGCCAGGAACTCGGCCAGGCTGCGCCAGGGGCTCTCGGCGCGCACCACCAGCACGGTGGGGTCGGCCGTGAAGCGCGCCAGCGGCACGAGCTGGGCCAGCTGGTAGAGCGGCGCGCGGCCGAGCACGCGGTCGGCCTCGGGAATGATGGTCACCGACGAGAGCGCCAGCAGCAGGGTGTGGCCATCGGGCCGGGCGCGGGCCACCTGGGCCATGCCGATGCCGCCGCCAGCGCCGGCCTTGTTCTCGACCACCACCGGCTGCCCGAGCACGCGCGCCAGGGCCTCGGCCACCGGCCGGGCCACCGTGTCGGCCACGCCCCCCGGCGGAAAGGGCACCACCAGGCTGAGCGGGCGTGACGGCCAGGGCTCGTCAGCCAACGCCCGCGAGGCGGGCAGGCCTGCCGCGCCGGCCAGCATCAGGGCACGGGCAAGCGCCCGTCGCCGGGGCAGACAGGGGGTGGCGCTGCGCGGGCGGAATCTCATGCGGTCTCCGTGTGGCATCCTCGGACCCGACCCGAGCCGCGCACGCCGCGCAGCGGACCGCGGCCGCGCATGGCGGCGTCCGGGCAAAGGTAGGATTCGACCACAGAAAGGACGCGTTGATGATCCCCTCCAGCGGCGGCAAGACCCTGGCCCTGAACGACGAGGAACTCGCCCGCCTCGATGAACTGCTCGCCGGCGCCAACGAAGAGGAGTCGATGACCCTCGAGGAGTTCGACGGTTTCACCGCCGCCACCCTGAGCAGCCCGGCGCCGATCGGGCCCGACGAGCTCCTGGGCGAGATCCTCGGCGCGGCGCCCGACACCGCCGCCGCGGGCCTGCCGCCCGACGATCGCGAGACGCTGATGCGGCTGCTGCGCCGGCATCGCGACCATGTCTCGCAGCAGCTGCATGAAGGCGAGGGCTTCTCGCCGGTGCTGGCCTACGACGAGGCCGGCCGGGTGGATGGCCGCGGCTGGGCGATCGGCTATCTGCGCGGCGTGGGCCTGCGCGCCGATGACTGGACCCCGCTCGACGACGACGACGACTTCGCCGACATCCTCGACCCCATGGTGCGGCTGGCCGACGAGTTCGACCCCGAGACCGGCGAGCTGCGCGAGGCCATCCCGGTGGACGAGCGGGCGGCGCTGGTGGAGGAGATGATCGGCAACGCCATGGATGCGTTCGCCTTCTTCCAGGAGGCGCGCGAGCGGGCGCTGTCGCCCGCCACGGTGCGCCGCGACCAGCCCAAGGTGGGCCGCAACGATCCCTGCCCCTGCGGCAGCGGGCGCAAGTACAAGAACTGTCACGGAGGACAATGAAGCATGGCCATCGATTATCAGAAGCTGAAGAACCGGGTGTTCCCGGATGTGGAGCAGACCTACGGCTGGAAGGACTCGGCCCTGTACGCGCTGGGCATCGGTTTCGGCCACGACCCGCTCGACACCCGCCAGCTGCGCTTCGTCTACGAGGAGAACATGCTGGCGGTGCCGACCATGCCGGTGGTGCTGGCCACCCCGGGCTTCTGGGTGAAGGAGCCCGACTCCGGCGTCGACTGGGTGAAGGTGCTGCATGGCGAGCAGAGCCTGACCGTGCACAAGCCGCTGCCGGTGGCCGGCACGGTGGTGGGCACGCTCAAGGTGACCGGCATCGTCGACAAGGGCCGCGACAAGGGCGCGATCCTCGTGCAGGAGCGCCGCCTCCATGACAAGGCGAGCGGCGATCTGCTCGCCACCCTCGAGGGGCTCACCTTCTGCCGCGGCGATGGCGGCTTTTCCGAGCGCGAGGGCAATGGCCCCAGGGGCGGCGACCCCTCCCCGGCAGCCAAGCCGGCGGTGCCCGAGGGCCCGCCCGACCATGTCCGCGACATGCCGACCATGCCGCAGGCTGCGCTGATCTACCGGCTGTGCGCCGACCTCAATCCGCTCCATGCCGACCCCGCCGTGGCCACCGCCGCCGGCTTCAAGGCGCCGATCCTTCATGGCCTGGCGAGCTACGGCGCGGCCGGTCACGCGGTGCTGGCCGCCTGCTGCGACTACGACCCCAGCCGGCTGAAGAGCTTCGGCCTGCGATTCTCCAGCCCGGTGTATCCCGGCGAGACCCTGCGCGTGGAGATGTGGGTGCGCGGGCAGGATGTGCACTTCCGCGTGAAGGCCATGCCGCGCGATGTGGTCGTGCTCAACAACGGCCTGGCCAAGGTGATCTGACATGGCCGCCATCCGACCCCTCAAGCGCAAGCTCTTCACCGCCGAGCACGAGCAGTTCCGCGACACCGCGCGCCGCTTCTTCGAGCGCGAGATCATGCCCCACCATGAACGCTGGGAGGAGCAGGGCTTCGTCGATCGCGAGGCCTGGCTCAAGGCCGGCGAAGCCGGGCTGCTGTGCATGAGCATGCCCGAGGCCTATGGCGGCGCGGGCGCCGACCGGCTCTACAGCACCGTGCTGATCGAGGAGGCCGCCCGGGTGGGCGCCTCGGGCCCGGGCTTCTCGTTGCACTCCGAGATCGTCTCGCCCTACCTCAACCGCTACGGCACCGAGGCGCAGAAGCAGGCCTGGCTGCCGCGCATGGCGCGCGGCGAGATCATCGGCGCCATCGCCATGACCGAGCCCGGCGCCGGCTCCGACCTGCAGTCGGTGCGCACCACCGCCATCCGCCAGGGCGACCACTACCTGCTCAACGGCTCCAAGACCTACATCACCAACGGCTACAACAGCGACCTGGTGATCGTGGTGGCCAAGACCGATCCCAGCCTGGGCGCCAAGGGCACCAGCCTGCTGCTGGTGCCGGCCGATTCCCCCGGCTTCTCCAAGGGCCGCCGCCTGAAGAAGCTCGGCCTGAAGGCGCAGGACACCTCGGAGCTGTTCTTCGACAATGTGAAGGTGCCGGCCGAGAACCTGCTGGGCCGCGAAGGCGAGGGCTTCATCTACCTGATGCAGGAACTGCCCTGGGAGCGGCTGATGATCGCGCTGCGCGCGGTGGCCGCCGCCGACGCCGCGATCGACTGGACCCTCGAGTACACCCGCAACCGCAAGGCTTTCGGCAAGCCGGTGTTCGACTTCCAGACCACCCGCCACAAGCTCGCCGAGTGCCGCACCCAGGTGCAGGTGGGCCGCGCCTTCGCCGACCAGTGCCTGGAGGCGGTGCTCACCAACGAGCTCGATGTGGCCACTGCAGCCATGGCCAAGTACTGGTGCACCGAGATGCAGTGCAAGGTGGTCGACGAGTGCGTGCAGCTGCACGGCGGCAGCGGCTACATGCTCGAGTACCCGATCACCCGGGCCTACGCCGACGCGCGGGTGCAGCGCATCTACGGCGGCACCAGCGAGATCATGAAGGAAGTGATCGCGCGCACGCTCTGACCACGCGGCCGGCGGCGTCTGGTCGCCGGCATCGGCGGCCGGCGCGGGCGGCCGGCCTCAGGTGCCGCAGAAGGTGCGGTAGGCGGCGGTCACCTCCGATGGCGCGGGCTCGGCCAGGTGCTCGCGGCCGGGCCGTTCCTCGAAGGGCTCGCGCAGCGCCTGCAGAAGGGCCTGCAGCGGTCCGAGATCATCGTGGTCGGAGGCCGCGGCCAGCGCCTCCTCCACCCGATGGTTGCGGGCGATGATCCAGGGGCTGTGCCGACGCATGGCCGCGGCCCGCGCCGCGGCCGCACCGGGCGAGGTCTGGCCACCATCGACGATCGCGCAGCGCGCGCGCCAGCGGGCAAGCCAGGGCGCGAGGCTGGCCGGCTCGGCGAAGAGCGCCTGCAGCGGCGCGGCCTGGCCTTCGGCGGCATCGGCCAGCCGGCGCCAGGCGAGGGTGTGATCCACCCGCTGCGATTGCAGCAGACCCAGCCAGTCATCGAGCAGCGCGAGATCGGCAGGATCGGCGACCGGCGCGGCCGCCGGCAGGCCCAGGCGCGTCAGCCGCGCGCCGCGCAGATGCGCCTCCAGCCAGTCCGGGAAGGCATCGAGCACGGTCATGGCGCGGGCCACCGCCGCGTCGGCATCGTCGTCGATCAGCGGCAGCAGGGTCTCGGCGAAGCGGGCGAGGTTCCAGCGCGCGATCACCGGCTGGTTGCGGTAGGCGTAGCGCCCCTGATGGTCGATCGAGCTGAACACCGCCTCGGGCTGATACGCCTCCAGGAAGGCGCAGGGCCCGTAGTCGATGGTCTCGCCCGACAGGGTCATGTTGTCGGTATTCATCACGCCGTGGATGAAGCCGACCTCCATCCAGCGCGCCACCAGCGCGGCCTGGCGCTGCGCGACCGCGTGCAGCAGCAGGGCATGGCGATCGGGGTCGCCGGCGAGCGCGGGGTCGTGACGGGCAATGGCGTAGTCGGCGAGCTGGCGCACCCGGTCATGCTCGCCGCGGGCCGCGAAGTACTGGAAGGTGCCCACCCGCAGGTGGCTGGCCGCCACGCGGGTGAGCACCGCGCCCGGCAGCACCGTCTCGCGCCAGACCGGCTCGCCGGTGGCCGCCACCGCCAGCGCGCGCGTGGTGGGGATGCCCAGGGCGTGCATGGCCTCGCCGATCAGCAGCTCGCGCAGCATGGGGCCCACCGCGGCCTTGCCGTCGCCGCGCCGCGAGAAGGGCGTGGGCCCGGAGCCCTTGAAGGCGATGTCGCGGCGCCGGCCCTCGCGATCGATGAGTTCGCCGAGCAGCAGCGCGCGGCCGTCACCGAGCTGCGGCGAGAAGCCGCCGAACTGATGCCCGGCGTACACCTGGGCGATCGGCTGCGCGCCCGCCGGCAGCGCATTGCCCGCGAAAAGCGCCGCGCCCGCCGGGCCGGACAGGGCGGCCGGGTCCAGACCGAGCTCCTCGGCAAGCTCGCGGTTCAGGTGCAACAACCGGGGCTCGGGCGCAGGCGCAGGCTGAACCGCGGCCCAGAAACCCGGCAGATCTCGGGCGTAGCTGTTGTCAAAGGCAAAGGCGGGTGCGGACATCATCGTTCCCGGATGGATTCATCGACGGTTCGGATCAGCGGATAGAGGAAGTAGGCGAGCACGGTACGCTCGCCCACGATCACCTCGGCGCTGAGGGTCATGCCGGGCAGCAGCACCGGCTGACGTCGGGCGTACAGGAACTCCCGACGGGTGATCTCGATGCGCGCGCGGAAGACGGTGCGGGTGGCACCCGCCGGCCCGCCTTCCAGGCTGAGCGCATCGGCGCTCAGCGTGCTCAGGCGTCCCTCGAGGGTGCCGTACTTCTGGAACGGATAGGCATCGAGCTTGAGCCGCACCCGATCGCCGACCCGGATCTCGCCGATGTCGGCAGGATCGATGTCGGCCTCGACCAGCAGCGATTCATCCAGCGGCACGAGCACCGCGAGCACATCGCCGGGGTTGAGCACGCTGCCCAGCGCGGTCTGGCGCACCTCGAGCACCACCGCGTCATGCGGCGCCACCACGGTCACCAGTTCGGACTTGCGCTGCGCCTTGGCGAGCTGCTCGCGCGCCTCCTGACTGTCGGTGACCGCCTGGGCGAGCTCCTCGCGCACCCGCTGACGCACCGAGCTGGCATAGCTCTCCCGCTCGGCCTCGGTGACCCGGATCTCCTTCTCGAGCTCCTTCTGACGGCCGCGCGCGGTGGTCAGGTCACGCTCGGCCTCGAGTCGCTTCTCCTGGGTCTCGAGCACCCGCGATCGCGACATGAAGTTGTCGCGGGTGAGCTTCTCGAGCATCTGCTCGAGCTCCAGCAGCGAGCGGACCCGTTCGCCGGTCACGCGCTGGTCGGCCGCGTTGGCCTCGAGCGCGGCGCGCAGCCGTTCGATGGACTCGTCGAACTGGCGCAGGCGAGCACGATGCGCAGCCTGGCGCTCGGCGAGCAGCGCTCGCTGATCTCCCTGGCGGGCGAGCGCCTCGGCGCCGGATCGTTCACCGGCCTGCAGGCGCAGGCGCTCGACCTGCGCGCGCAGCGAGAGCTCGCGCCCCGCGATCTGCGACTGGTCGGCGCCGGCAAAAGTGGGGTCGAGCGTGGCCAGTACCTCGCCGCGCCGGACCACCTGGCCAGGGCGGATGCGCACCGCGCTGAGCAGGCCGGGCTCGAGCGTGCGGACCAGCATGTTCTGCGAGGGATTCACCAGACGGCCTCGGCCAGCCACCCGCACATCGAGCGGCGCCCAGGCGGCCCAGACGATTGCCGACACCACCAGCGCCACCAGCAGATAGACCACCCAGGCGGCGGCGGAGCGTTCGACGGGCGCGCTCATGCCGGTCTCAGAGATGACGGGTCTGCTGCTGCCACAGGCCGGCATAGACCGCGCAGCGCGGCAGCAGCTCGGCGTGGCGGCCGGCATCGATGATCCGGCCGCGTTGCATGACCACGATGGCATCGGCGCCGGTGAGCGTGGAGAGCCGGTGCGAGACGATGATCACCGTGCGGCCCCTGGCCAGGCGGGCGAGGTTGTCGAGGAAGATCGCCTCGGACTCGGGATCGAGCGCGCTGGCGGCCTCATCAAGGATCAGCAGCCGGGGCTGGGGCAGCAGCGCGCGGGCGATCGCCAGGCGCTGACGCTGGCCGCCCGACAGGTTGGAGCCGCCCTCCTCCAGCGGGGTTTCGTAGCCCAGGGGCAGGCGCTCGATGAACTCATCGGCGCCGGCCAGCCGGGCCGCCTCGACCACCGCCTCCATGGGCGCCTCGGGCATCGAGAACGCGATGTTCTCGCGCACCGTGCCGCGAAACAGGAAGCTGTCCTGAAGCACCACGCCCACCGAGCGGCGCAGGTGCTGCAGGTCGATCTCGCGGATGTCCACGCCATCCAGGCGCACCACGCCCTCCTGCACATCATGGAAGCCGCCGAGGATGCGGGTGAGGGTGGTCTTGCCCGAGCCGCTGCGCCCCACCACGCCCACCACCTTTCCCTCGGGGATGGTGAAGCTGATGCGATCGAGCGCGGCCGCCGCGCTGCCGGGATAGCGGAAGCTCACCTCGTCGAAGTCGATGCGCCCACGCAGCGCCGGTCGCAGGCTGCGCCCGCTGCCGCCACGCTCGCGCGGCGCGTCCATGATCTGGCCGAGCAGACGGACCGACATCGCGGTCTCCTGGTACTCGTGCACCAGCGAGATCACCTGCACCAGCGGGGAGATCACCCGCCCGGCGAGCATCTGGAAGGCGATCAGCGCGCCGATGCTCAGTTGCTGCTCGATCACCAGCCCCGCGCCAAGCGCGATCACGCCGATCTGCATCAGCTTTTCCATCAGCGAGACCAGGGCATTGGCGGTTGCCGAGAGACGGCCCACGCGGAAATGCATGTCCACGGCCTGCTCGGACTGTCGTTCCCAGTGGCCCTGACGCAGGCCCTCGGCAGCCAGCGCCTTGATCGCGCGCATGCCCTGGATGGACTCCACCAGCAGCGCCTGCCGCTCGCCCTCGACCGCGATCAGCGCCTGCAGCCGGCGCCGGAAGGGCGGGACCAGCGCGCCCACCACCACGCCGATCGCGAGCGCGAACCCGAGCACCAGCGCGGCCAGCGTCGCCGAATAGAAGAACAGGATGGGCAGCACCACCACCAGCGCGGAGGCATCGAGCAGCGTCATGAAGAGCCGCCCGGTGAGGAACTGCCGGATCTTCTCGGCCTGCTGCATGTTGCGCGCGATGACGCCGGCAGCGCCGCGCTCGAAGAAGGTGATCGGCAGCGACAGGAGCCGCTCGAAGGTGGTTCGCACCAGCCGCAGGTCGATCCGGCTGGAGGCCTCCAGCAGCAGGAACTGACGCAGGAACTGGAAGCCGGCCTCGAAGGCCACCGCGCCCACCACGCCAACGGTGAGCACCACCAGCGAGGCAGCCGCCTCATGGGGCACCACCCGATCGATCACGAGCTGCATGAAGACCGGCACCGCCAGCGCGAGCAACTGCAGCATCACCGCGGCCAGCGCGAGCGCCCGGAAGCTGCGGCGCTCGCGCAGCATCTGCGGCAGGAACCAGAGCAGCCCGAAGGGCTGGGATTCATCGGTCAGCGAAAGTGCGCGACGCAGCAGCAGCGCCTCACCCGACCAGGCCGCGGCCAGCGCCGGCTCGGCCACCTGAAGCACCACATCAGCCGGCCGCGCAAGCGGATCGCGCACCAGCAGGAAGACCTGATCGTCCTTGCGCAGACGCCCCACCAGCAGCACGCAGTTGCCATTGCTCAGGCGCAGGATGACCGGCAGTCGCGGCTCGAGCTCGACCAGGCGGGTGACATCACCCCGCCAGACCCGGCCGACCAGGTCGTGGGCGGCGGCCAGCCGCGCCAGCGCGGGCAGATCCTCCATGCCGGCAAGACCGCGGGCGAGCGCGGCGGGGTTCAGGCTGACGCCCAGCGGCTGCGCGGCCCAGGCCAGGCAGGCGCAGGCCGAACCGAGCGGATCGGTCGCGGGCGTGGCCTCGGGCCCGGTCATCGGCGGCCCTTCCGCAGGCGGCGCCGCACAGCGCCCGCCGACCGCCTGCGCGCGCCCTGGTTCACCCCTGCGTCGCCAGTGGCGACATGGCCTGCACCTGGGGGCTGGCCAGCAGGCTGTGGATGAGCGCCGAGCCGCTGAGCGCGCCCTCGGCGCCACCCAGCACCGCGCCCGCGGCGGCGTACACCGTCACCGCGTCCTGCGCCTGGGATGCGCCGGCCTCTGTCGCGCCGCCCGCGGCCTGGCCTCCGAGCCCGAAGTTCGGGCTGCTCACCGCCACCGGCGGGCCGTCCTTGCCGTCATCGGCCGGCGCCTGCACCACGAAGCGGGGCGCCTCGCGCGTGACCACCAGCGCCTGCCCCGCCGAAGACAGCGTGGGCGAGAGGTCTGCCGTCATCACCCCGTTGCCGGTCACTCCCGCCGTGCGGTTCTTGAACTCCTCGCTCTCGGTGAACCCGGTGAGCACCGCCGTGCGGGTGTTGCCC
This sequence comes from Betaproteobacteria bacterium, assembly GCA_018970865.1. Lineage (GTDB taxonomy): Bacteria > Pseudomonadota > Gammaproteobacteria > Burkholderiales > Burkholderiaceae_E > Quisquiliibacterium. The sequence continues at coordinate 5,348 of JAGWVN010000055.1, read as the reverse complement.
GCGTTGAGCGAGCCTACCCAGTTCGCCAGCCCTCCGGCATCGGCCGCCCGCCCCAGCACATTCTGATAGAGCAGGCTGATGTACTGCGTGTTGTCCAGGCTGCCGTACTTGGCCTGGAACTCGGCCGAGCCCACGAAGCCGCCCGCCGCCTGGTTCAGGCTCATGCCGCCCTCGAGCGCCGCCGTCCAGCCCTGCAGCCCAGGCGCATCGGGCGCGCGCCCCAGCGCGCCCCAGTACAGCCGCGTCACGCTGGTGGCCGTCTCGTTCACATCCCACCAGCCATTGGGGTTGCGCGCGCTGAACGAGCTCACGAACTCGGCCGACTCCGAGAACCCGGTGATCAGCTGCCCACGGCTCATCCCGCCATCAAGCGCGCCGCGCCAGGCCGCCAGCCCACCCGCGTCGGCCTCGCGCCCGAGCACGTTGCGGTAGGTCTGCTGCACGAACGCGGTGCTGCTCACATTGCTGCCGAAGCGCTGGACAAACTCTGCACTCTCCACAAACCCCATGGCTACGGTTTCCAGGCTCGCCCCGGAATCGAGCCGCGCGGCATGGAAGTTCATCCCCGGCCCATCCCCGCCACGGCCCAGCGCCGCCTCGTACAGCCGCGCCACCCGCGCGATGCTCGCCGTGGAATCGAAATACTGCACGCCGTCGTAGTAGCGAATGGCCTCGATCCCGCTGAGCCGGTCGTTGCCATCGGGGCCGCTGAGCGTGGCCGTGCCGGTGAGCGCGTTGCCGGTGAGCGTGAACTGCTTGCGCACACCACCGGCCAGCACCGTGTCGCGCCCGGCCCCGCCCTCGATGGTGTCGTCGCCCGCGCCGCCCGTGAAGCGGTTGGCCCCGGCGTTGCCGGTGAGCGTGTTGGCCAGCGCGTTGCCGGTGGCCGAGAGATCGGCGCCGCCGGCGAGCACCAGGTTCTCCACATTGGCCGGCAGCGTGTAGCTCACCGAGGCCTGCACGGTGTCGGTGCCCTGGCCGGCTGCCTCGATCACCCGCACATCGCTGCTGCCCACCACATAGGTGTCATCGCCCGCGCCGCCGGCCAGATCCTTGATCAGGCCCTTGCCATCGAGCGTGTCGTTGCCGCTGGTGCCATCGAGCTGCGTGGCGGTGAACACCCCGTCGCTGGCGAGGAACGCGGTGCGGTTGCCGAACTCCTCGCTCTCGGTGAACCCGGTGAGCACCGCCGTGCGGGTGTTGCCCGCGCTGAGCGAGCCCACCCAGCCCGCCAGCCCCCCGGCATCGGGCTCGCGCCCGAGCACATTGCGGTAGAGCAGCGTGATGTACTGCGTGTTGTCCAGGCTGCCGTACTTGGCCTGGAACTCGGCCGAGCCCACGAAGCCGGCGGCCGCATCGTTCAGGCTCATGCCGCCCTCGAGCGCGCCGGCCCAGCCCTGCAGCCCGGCCGCGTCGGGACCGCGTCCCAGCGCGCCCCAGTACAGACGCATCGCGCGGGCCGCGTTGGCGTTGACCGTGAACTGGCGCGTGGCCACATCGAGCACGCCGTCGGCAAAGCGCAGCCGCTCCACCGCGGAGAGCGCGTCATTGCCGTCGGGGCCGCTGACCGTGGCGCTGGTGGCGTCACCGCTGACCGTGTACTGCCGCCGGATGCCGCCAAACACCGCGGTGTCGGTGCCCGCCCCGCCGTCGAGCGTGTCGTTGCCGGCACCGCCGGTGAGGGTGTCGTCGCCGCCCAGGCCGCGCAAGGTGTCGCTGCCGCTGGTACCGGCGAGGGTGTCGTTGCCCTCGGTGCCCCGGATGGCGCCGTCGGGCAGCGCGGCCACCGCTGCGGTGGCACTGCTGCTCACGCTCTCGGCGGTGCCGCCGTTGTCGGTGTAGCTGGCGGTGACGGTGACGGTCTTGCCGATCTCGGCCGCGGTGAGGGTGTAAGTAGCCGCGGTGGCCCCGCTGATGGCCGAGCCGCCGGCGCGCCACTGGTAGCTGATGGCGCCTGCGCCGCTTGCGGGGATGCCGTCGACATCGGCCAGCGTGTTGCTGGCGGTGAGCACCTGGCCCTGCGTGGGCGTGCCGCTGATGCTCACCGCGCCGCTGGGCGCGTCGTTGACCGCGGCGGTCTGCACCTGCACCTGCACCACGCCGGTGGACACGCCACCGGCATCGGCGGCGCGCACCGTGAAGGCGTTGAGCAGGCCGTTGGCGTCGGCCGCCGGCGTCCAGCTCAGGGACTGGCCCGCGCTGATGGCGGTAACCCCGGCGGTGACCGGCACCCCGCCCAGGCGCAGCGTGCCGGTGCTCACCTGCTCCACCCGGAACGAGATGGCATCGCCCTCGGCGTCGGCGGCGTTGGAGGCCGCCTTGAGCGCCTCCCAGGTGATGGTGTACGCAGTGTCTTCGGTGGCACCGGTCAGCGCGGTGAGGGTGCTGAGGGTGGGCGCGGTGTTGGTCACCTGCAGCGAGGCCGCAGTCACCGTGGCATTGGCGAATTTCAGCTGCTCGACGCCGGAGACTGTGTCGGTACCTTCGGCGGTGGAGACCACCGTGAAGCGGCTGGTGGTCGCATTCCAGCTCACGCTGTAAAGCGAGCGCGCACCGGCGAAGACCACCGTGTCCGCGCCGTCGCCGCCATCGATGCTGTCATCGCCGGCGCCACCATCGAGCGTGTCGTCGCCTGCGCCACCGGTCAGGGTGTCGTTGCCGGCAAAGCCGCGGACCAGGTCGCCGCCGGCTGCGCCGTCGACCTGATCACCGCGATCAGTGGCCAGCACGATGTCATTGTTGCCAGTGCCCCAGGAGGCAAAGAAGAAATCCAGCTTGGCGTCAGCGACCAGCGCCTCGGTGAGAGTGACCGGGAACGGCGACTGGAAGAACGGCTGAGCCGCTGGATCGGTACCGGCATTGGTACCCCAGGGGTTGTATGCCAGGCCATTCATATTGGTGGGATTGGCCGGGTCAGCGTCGACCAGAAAGAAGGCATGACCGGACACATAGGTGGTGGCGCCCTGGCCATTGGTGGCAGCCAGGTCGGACCCCAGCCAGATCACCTTGCCGGCGTTCATGGCCGCGACCACCTGGGCCAGCGCACTGCTGCCCTCGGGCGCAGCCACCACCGCCATCAACGGGTTGCCGTTGATGGTATTCGAGGGGTCGCCCTTGATCTGCACCATGCGTCCGCCAACCAGCGAGGCCACCGGGTCAGCCAGACCGCCCTCGATGGCGATCATGGCGTTGGTGCTGGTGGTGCGCCCGAAGACCGCGAGTTCATTGGCCTGCGCATAGGCCTTCTCGAGCAGCGGCGCCCACAGTTCGGGAACGACATTGCCGGCCGCATCCCGACCGGTGGCCTGGGCATACAGCGTCGTGGTGTCGCCTGCCTTGGCCACGACCAGGCGGTCATCGACCGTGACCCAGACCTCCTGGCCGGCCGTCCCGAAGAAGCGCATGCCCCAGGTGCGGCTCGTGCCGGTGTTGGCCACGAAGCCGCTCTGCAGCGCGGTCTGGGAGGTAGCAGCGACCCCGGCCGCGGCGGCAAGCAGGTAGCAGGTGCCCGCCTGACCCTGATTGACATCCTGATAGCTGGTGCCGCCGACAATCAATGGCGCCGAGAAGCGCTCATAGACCCCGGTGGCGGCGCCCGCGGCAGGGTTGGCCTTGTCGCCCTCCACCGCCGGATTGGGCAGGTCCTTGCCGAGCAGCCACTTGTCGCGCAGCAACTCCAGGCTGGCGCGCGGCGTGGCGGCCGTCAGATTGCCCAGCGCGGTGGTGGTTGACGCCCCACCGGTGAACACGGCGTTGGCGGTGGAGCCGTTGACCATCTGGCCGAAGACATAGCGCAGATAGCCGGTCTCGTCGCCATTGAGATCGCGCGAGGTGAAGACCGAGGCGGCCTGTGCGGCGATCGCCTTCAGGTCGTCGACGATGTCCTGACCCACCGCGGCTCCGGCGGTGACCGCGCCCAGCGCGGCGTCGATCACCCGCAGCAGACCGGCGTGGTCGATGCGATTGCCGCCGGCGGTCTGCGCATCGACCTCGGCGCGTACCGCCGTGGTCTTGATGGCGGCAGTCCAGCCCGCGGGCGGGCCATCGCCGTACAGCGGCCGGACAGCGCCAGTGGGGATCGGCTGGGGCGACACCCCGCCTTCAGGCGCATTCGTCATGGACACGGACTCGTCGAAGCTGGACATGGGACGGTCTCCGGGAATGGCAGTCGCGGCGGTTCGCCACGGGTTCGGCGAATTATCCTGAAAAACCGCTGCCGTCGCCGCCTTGAGCATCCGACCAGTGCGCCTCGCACCACGCCGTCACTGACGCCCGCTGCGCGGCATCGAGATGCAGCCCCAGCTTGGTGCGGCGCCAGAGCACATCGTCGGCGGTGCGCGCCCACTCCCGCCGGTGTAGCCAGTGCAGCTCGACCTCGAACAGCCCGGGCGCGACCTCTGCGCCGGGAGGCTCGGCAAGCAGCGTCATGGCATGGGCGCCGTAGGCCCGGGCCCAGCGTCGCAACAGGGCCGGCGGACGCCCCGCGTGATCGCGCAGCAGCGTCTGCAGGAAGCTGGCGAAGGCCTGCGCCGGATCTCTGCCGCCCGCCACGGGAGCCAGCGCCGCATCGCGCGCCGCCAGGCAGGCAGCGAGATCACCGCCAGGGAGCACGGCGTCGGCGGTCCAGGCCGCAGCCTGCCGACCGAGCGCCGCGCAGAGCTGGTCCGCGGCCTCTTCCGCGAGCTTGCGGAAGGTGGTGATCTTGCCGCCCCAGACCGACAGCAGCGGCGCGCCGTCGGCATCGAGCTCGAGCGCGTAGTCACGGGTGATGGCCGACGGGTCACCCGACGCGTCATCGAGCAGCGGCCGCACGCCGCAGTAGCGCCACACCACATCAGCCGGCGTGACGCCGCGCGCGAAATAGCGTGAGGCCTGCTCGCACAGGTAGGCGACCTCGGCGTCGTCGGTGCGAGCCTCGCCGGGCGGGCCGTGGTGCTCGACATCGGTGGTGCCGATGAGCGTGAACGCGTCCTCGTACGGGATCGCGAAGATGATGCGCCGGTCGGGGTTCTGGAAGATGTAGGCGTGGTCGTGCGCGAAGAGCCGCGGCACCACGATGTGGCTGCCCTTGATGAGGCGCAGCGCGCGCGGCCGCGGCGCGTGGGCATGGTCAGCCAGGAACTGCGCTGCCCAGGGGCCGGCGGCATTGACCAGAGCAGCGGCCGACACCCTCCGCTCATGGCCATCAGCGGCGCGCAGGCGCGCCTGCCAGCGGCCCTCCTGGCGGCGCGCGTCGACGCAGGCGGTGCGGGTGAGCACGGTGGCGCCGCGCGCGGCGGCGTCGGCCGCATTGAGCACCACCAGCCGGGCGTCATCGACCCAGCCATCGGAATAGACGAAGCCCCGCT
>JAGWVN010000175.1 GCA_018970865.1 Betaproteobacteria bacterium | reverse complement strand
CTGCAGCGCGGTGTCGGCCTGCTCAACGAATCGCCAGGCGGGCAGATCGCCGCCGGGCACATGCTGCTCCAGGCGCACCACCCGCATGGGGGGCTGTTCGATGTCGCCGGCGTCGGTGTGCACCTCGCCCGCCAGCGCGGCCAGCAGGGTGGACTTGCCGCAGCCGTTGGGTCCGATCAGGGCGATGCGCTCACCGGGCGCGATCACGGCATCGGCGTTCTCGATCAGCGGTCGGCCGCCGCGCGAGAGGGTGATGCGACGCAGGCGGATCATCGGAGCGCTTGCCGATGCGGTCGCGCCGTCACGCTCGGCCCGCCCAGTCGACCAGGGCCTGTCGCGTGACGGCCACGATCAGCTGCTCGCCCGCGCTCACCGGCACATACCCGAACTCCAGCCCGGGAAAGGCGGCCTCGAAGTGCTCGGCCTCGTGACCGATCTCGACCACCAGCAGGCCATCGGGTGCGAGCCTCGCCGGCGCGTCCTGCAGGATGCGCGCGACCAGGCTCATGCCGTCGGGGCCGCCGGCCAGCGCGCCCACCGGCTCGTGTCTGAACTCGGGGGGCAGCGCGGCCATCGAGGCGGCGTTCACATAGGGCGGATTGCTCAGGATGATCCGGTAGCGGCGGGCAGGCAGGCCGGCATAGAGGTCGCCCTGGTGCAGTTGTATGCGTGATGCCAGCCCGTGCAGCGCGCGGTTCTCGGCCGCGAGGGCGAGGGCATCGGGCGACAGGTCGGTGGCATCGACATGGGCCTGCGCAAACCGCAGCGCCGCGGCGATGGCGATGCTGCCGCCGCCGGTGCACAGGTCGAGGACCGACGCCGGCTCGGGCTCGGGCAGCCAGGGGTCGAGGGCGCCGTCGAGGGCTTCGACCAGCACCGAGCGCGGGATCAGCGCCCGCGGGTCGGCCTTGAAGCGCAGCCCGCGCAGCCAGGCCTCGCCGGTGAGGTAGGCGGTGGGCAGGCGTTCGGCGCAGCGGCGCTCCACCAGCGCCGTCACGGCCTGTCGTTCCGCCGGCAGCAGTCGCGCGTCAAGATGGGGCTCGGGATCGTCCAGGGCCAGGCGCAGCGCCCAGAGCACCAGCCAGGTGGCCTCGTCGCGCAGGCTGTCGGTGCCGTGACCCAGCGCCACGCCGGCGGCGGCCATCCGGGAGCAGCTCCAGCGGATGAGATCGCGGACCGTGAGCAGGTGATGGGCGGCGTCGGCGGGCCCGGGCACCGGGCCGAGCGGCTGGGCCAGCGGCTTGCCGAGGGGCGCCGCAGGAGCGTCAGGGACTGCGCCGCTCATCGCGGAAAGGCCGCGTCGTAGCTCTGCTCCGAGAAGCCGATCAGCAGCCGGTCATCGGCCTCGAGCACCGGGCGCTTGATCAGGAGCGGGCTGGCGAGCAGCGCCTCCGACAGGCTGGCGGCGTCGACGATCGCGCGGCGCTGGGCCTCGGGCAACTGTCGCCAGGTCTGGCCGCGGCGGTTGAGGAGCGCATCCCAGGGGACGCGCGCCAGCCAGCGCGCGATCAATGCCTCGGTCACGCCGTCGGCGCGCAGATCGTGCCAGTTGACAGCCACGCCGCGGGCGCGCAGCCACTGGCGCGCCTTGCGGCACTGATCGCAGGTGTCGATTCCGTAGAGGGTGGGGGTCATGGGGCGGCGGCCATCGGCCGGAGCGCGAGACGGGTCGCCACTCTACGCGAATTCCGGGAACGCCGGCACGGGCGGTGCCTGGCGTGCGGCGCTCGCAGGTTTTGTGCAGCGCCTACCGAATATGGGTGATGTGGGCACCGTCTGACAGATTTACCTTGACAGCGTACTGAGCCCGCTCAACGCGGCGCGTCCTTCTTCCCGGAGATTTCTCATGTCCCGCCCGTCCCTGATCGGTGCGAGCGTGCTGCTGTGCGCGCTTCAAATTGCCTGGCCTGCTGCCCAGGCCCAGCCCCAGACGCGGGGCGCGCCGGCCACGCTGGCGCCGGTGGAGCGCTTCGAGGTGGTGGGCAACACGCTGCTGCCGCAGGCAACGATCGACGCGCGGCTGGCGGCCTTCAAGGGCGCCACCACCCTGGTGCGTCTGCGCGAGGCGGCCGCGGCGGTGCAGGACCTGTACCGCGACGCCGGCTACGGCGGGGTGATCGCGTTCCTGCCGGAGCAGCAGGCCGCGCCGGGGCAGATCCGCATCCGGGTGGTGGAGGGCAAGCTGGCGCAGGTCGAGGTGGTGGACAACCGCCAGTTCAGCGCCGAGAACATCCGCGCGAGCCTGCCCTCGCTGGTCACCGGGGTGACGCCGCGGGTGCGCCAGATCGACGCCGAGATCCAGATGGCCAACGAGAGCCCGGCCAAGGAGGTGAAGGTGCTGCTCGAGCCGGGTCAGGCGCCGGGCAGCGTGGCGGCGCGGGTGATGGTGCTGGAGCAGCCGGTGCAGCGCTGGACGGCGCGGCTGGACAACACCGGGGTGGGCAACACCGGGCAATGGCGCAGCGCGCTGGGCTGGCAGCACGGCAACCTGTTCGGCCGCGATCATGTGCTGGGCACCGAGGTGCAGACCGCCCCCGCCAACCCGAGCAAGCTGGCGGTGTTCAGCGCCGCCTACCGGGTGCCGCTGTATGCCCAGGCCAGCGCCCTCGACGCGTATGCCGCCTGGTCGGATGTGGATGGCGGGCGCTCCAGCACGGCGGCGGGCGATCTGCTGTTCTCGGGCAAGGGCCGCATCGCGGGGCTGCGGGCCACGCGCTATCTGCCGCGGTTGGGCAATGTGGACCAGCGCGCCAGCCTCGGGGTGGAGCAGCGCGAGTTCATCAACCAGTGCAGCATCGAGGGGCTGCCGCCGGGGGCGTGCGGTCCGGCGGGGGCCAGCGTCACGGTGCGCCCGTTGGCGCTGGGCTACACCGCGCAGGCCGAGGGCGAGACCCGCTTCGGGCTCAATGTGTCGGCGCACGCCAATCTGCAGGCCGGCGGCAGCCACGCCGGGGCGGCGGACTTCACCGCGGTGCGCCAGGGCGCGCGACCCGACTACCGGGTGCTGCGGGCCAACGGTTTCGTGGCCCGCTCGCTCAGCGACTGGGGCGTTCTCGGGCTGCGGATGTCGGGGCAGACCACCGACCAGCCGCTGGTGCCGGGCGAGCAGTTCGGCATCGGCGGCAGTCTGTCGGTGCGCGGCTACCTCGAGCGCGAGGTGCTGGGCGACACCGGCCTGCAGGCCTCGCTGGAGCTCTCCAGCACGAACCTGTCGCCGCGGATTTCCGAGGCGCTCAGCCGCACCGAGCTGGTGGTGGTGGGGTTTGCCGATGCGGCGATGGTGCGCAACCAGCAGTCCGATCCCTGCCTGACCGGGCGCAGCAGCTGCACGCTGGCGGGCGCGGGGGTGGGGCTGCGCGCCACCTGGAGCGCCGGCGACCAGATCCTGCGCTTCAGGCTCGATCTGGCGCAGGCCCTGAAGGACGCCTACCGAACCCGCTCGGGTGACTGGCGCCTGCACGGCAGCCTGTCTGTCACCTTCTGAAGACTGCCGGCTTGGCGCCTGCGGGCGCCGGGCCCTGAGCCATCCCGATACTCCTCGCGTGCTGCCAATCCGGAGCCAGCCATGTCGAACAAAGCTTCCCGTGCCCGTTCCCCGCGTTCTGCCAACGGTGTCCAGACGCGCGCCGCAGCCCATGACGGGTCGCGTCGCGCCGCCCCGCACCTGAACACGCTTGCCCACGCCCTGCTCGGCGCGGGCTTCCTCAGCCCGCTGCTCATCGCGCTGCCGATGCCTGGGCATGCGCAGGCCCTGCCCAGCGGCCTGCAGGTGATGAGCGGCCAGGCCAGCGTGAGCACCCAGGGCGCGCAGATGACGGTGCGCAACAGCCCCAACGCCATCCTGAACTGGCGCTCGTTCTCGGTGGGGGCGGGCCAGGGCGTGCACTTCGAGCAGGCCTCGGCAGCCAGCAAGGTGCTCAACCGGGTCACCGGCGGGGAGTCCTCGCAGATCTTCGGCTCGCTCACCAGCAACGGCCAGGTGT
>JAGWVN010000174.1 GCA_018970865.1 Betaproteobacteria bacterium | reverse complement strand
GGCACCAAGTACGGCTGCGGCGTGGCGCAGTGCGGCGCCTGCACCGTGCACATCGACGGCGCGCCGGTGCGCTCCTGCGTGATGCCGGTGAGCGCGGTCGGCGCGCGCAAGGTGGTCACCATCGAAGGCCTGTCGCCCGATGGATCGCACCCGGTGCAGAAGGCCTGGCTCGCACTCGATGTGCCGCAGTGCGGCTACTGCCAGTCGGGAATGATCATGGCCGCCGCCGCGCTGCTGGCCGACAAGCCGCGGCCCACCGATGCCGACATCGATGCCGAGATGACCAACATCTGCCGCTGCGGCACCTACAACCAGGTGCGCGCCGCCATTCATCTCGCCGCGGGCAAGCCCCCGGCGGGCAAGGCCTGAGCCGGAGCGCGCCATGACTCGAACCCGGATCCACACAGACCGCGCGCCCGCCTCCGCCAGCGCCCCTGGCGCCCGCCTGCGCATCGCCTCGCGACGCGGCTTCCTGATCGGCTCGGCCAGCGCCCTGGGCGGCCTGAGCCTGGGCTTCCATGTGCCGCTCGCCCGCGCCCAGTCTGCCGGCGACACCGCCGAGGTCAATGCCTGGGTGCTGGTCCGCCCCGATGACACGGTGGTGATCCGCATTGCCCGCTCCGAGATGGGCCAGGGCACGCTCACCGGCCTCGCGCAGCTGGTGGCCGAGGAGCTTGAATGCGACTGGGCCCGCGTCACCACCGAGTACCCCACCCCTGGGCAGAACCTCGCCCGCAACCGGGTCTGGGGCAACTTCTCCACCGGCGGCAGCCGCGGCATCCGCGAGTCGCAGGAGTATGTCCGCAAGGGCGGCGCCGCCGCGCGGATGATGCTGGTTCAGGCTGCCGCCGCCCAGTGGCAGGTGCCGGTGGCCGAGTGCAGCGCCAGCCAGGGGGTGGTCACCCACGCACCGAGCGGCCGGCGGCTGCGCTACGGCCAGCTCGCGGCGGCCGCCTCGCGGCTCGCTCCGCCGGCGGAAGTGCCGCTGAAAGATCCGCGCACCTGGAAGATCGCCGGGCGCCCCATGAAGCGGCTGGACACCGCCGACAAGCTCACGGGGCGTCAGGTCTACGGCATCGACCTGCAACTGCCCGGCATGCTCAATGCGGCGGTCCGGTCCTGCCCGGTGTTCGGCGGCAAGCTGGTCAGCTTCGATGCGGCCAGGGTCAGCGCCATGCCCGGCGTCAAGGCGGTGCTGCGGGTGGACGCCGCCACGGTCGCGGTGGTTGCCCAGACCTGGTGGCAGGCCCGCACCGCGCTCGAGGCGCTGCCGGTGGTCTGGGACGAAGGCCCGCATGCCAAGGCATCGAGCGAGAGCTTTGCGCGCGAACTCGCCGCCGGCCTTGACGCGCCCCAGGCCTTCGTGGGCAACCAGGCCGGCGATGTGAACGCCGCCCTGGCCCAGGCCGCCACGCGGATCGAGGCGGTCTACAGCTATCCGCACCAGAACCACGCCACCATGGAGCCGATGAACGCCACGGTGCGCTACACGCCCGAGCGCTGCGAGGTCTGGACGCCCACGCAGAACGGCGAGGCCGCGCTGGCCGCCGCGGCCGAGGCCAGCGGCCTGCCGCCCGCGCGTTGCGAGGTCTACAAGATGCACCTCGGTGGCGGCTTCGGCCGGCGCGGCGCCGTGCACGACTGGCTGACGCAGGCGGTGCGCATCGCGCGGCAGATGCCGGGAATTCCGGTGAAGCTGATCTGGTCGCGCGAGGAAGACATGCTGCACGGCCGCTTCCATCCGGTCACCCAGGCCCGACTGCGCGGCGGCCTCGATGCCTCGGGCCGGGTCACCGCGCTGCACCTGCGCCTGTCGGGACAGTCGATCCTGGCCGGCGTGGCGCCGCAGAATCTGCAGAACGGCCGCGACATCGTCTCCTTCCAGGGCCTCACCGACAGCGGCGACGGCCAGATCGGCTATGGCATCCCCAACCTGCTGGTTGATCACGCGATCCGCAACCCGCATGTGCCGCCGGGCTTCTGGCGCGGGGTCAATCACAACCAGAACGCCATCTACCTCGAGTGCTTCATCGATGAGCTCGCCCATGCCGCGAAGGTGGATCCCCTGGTCTTCCGGCGCCGCATGATGGCCGCGCATCCGCGGCATCTCGCGGTGCTCGAGGCCGCAGCCAGCAAGGCGGGCTGGGGAACCCCCGCGCCCGCCGGGGTGTTCCGCGGCCTGGCCCAGCACAAGGGCTTCGGCAGCTTCACGGCCGCGGTGGCCGAAGTCTCGGTCAACGCCGAGGGGCAGCTCAAGGTGCTGCGCATCGTGGCGGCCACCGACCCCGGGCATGCGGTGAACCCGCAGCAGATCGCGCATCAGGTGGAAGGCTCCTTCGCCTACGGGCTGTCGGCCGCGCTCTTCGGCGAGTGCACCGTGAAGGACGGCCGCATGGAGCAGCGCAACTTCGACACCTACCCGGTGGTGCGCATGGCCGACATGCCCAGGGTGGAGACCATCGTGATGCCCTCGGGCGGCTTCTGGGGCGGAGTCGGCGAGCCCACCATCGCAGTGGCCGCGCCGGCGGTGCTCAACGCGGTGTTCGCCGCCACCGGCAAGCGCATCCGCAGCCTGCCCCTGCGGCATCACGACCTGCGCAAGGCATGAAGCCTGCTGCGGTGGCCGCGCTGGGGCTGGCGCTGGCCGCGCCCGCCCTGGTGCTGCCACCGCCGGCCGCGGCCGCCGACCCCGAGCGCGGCAAGGCGCTCGCGGTCAACCGCCAGAAGGGCTTCTGCTTGCTCTGTCATGCCGCGCCCATCCCGGAGGAGCGATTTCAGGGCGACATCGGCCCCGATCTCGCCGGCGCCGGTGATCGCTGGAGCCCGGCAGAACTGCGCGAACGGGTCGCCCACGCGCGAACCCTGAATCCCGCTTCGGTCATGCCCTCGTACGCCCAGACCCACCACCGACGCCAGGTAGGCGCCGCCTGGCGTGACCGGCCGCTGCTCACCGAGGCCGAGATCGACGATGTGGTCGCCTGGCTCGCCACCCTGCGCGCGCCGCGGCCATGAGTCCTGCCCGGCGACGACAGGCCCTGATCGGCCTGGGCGGTCTGGCGATCGGCCTGCGATCGCTGCCGGCGCAGGCCACGCCGCAAGCCATGCAGGCCCTGATCGAGGGCTTCACGCGGGGCCGTGCGCCCCAGGCGCGCGGCATCACGCTCTCGGTGCCCGAGATCGTCGAGAACGGCAACACGGTGCCGGTGAGCGTCCGGGTCGAGAGCGCGATGAGCGGCGCGGACCGGGTCCGCCGCGTGGCGGTGTTCAGCGAGCGCAACCCGGCGCCCGATGTGCTGGTCGGACACTTCGGCCCGGCGGCCGCGCTGGCGCAACTGAGCTTTCGCATGCGCATGGCCGACTCCCAGGCGCTGGTGGCCCTGGCCGAGATGGCCGACGGCGAGGTGCGCATCGCGCGGGTGGCCGTGGTGGTGGCGCTGGCCGCCTGCCTGGAGTGAGCGTGGCGATCCGCTGCCAGCCCCGGGCGGACAACCGCCGCTCATGGTGGGGCCGATGACCCCGGGCCAGGCGATCATCAGCCTGCCGTCCGCCGCGCGGCCGGGCGAGACCGTCGAGGTGAGGGTGCTGATCGCCCACCCGATGGAGACCGGTCTGCGCTCCGACGACGCCGGCCAGACGGTGCCGCGCCACATCATCCGCGAGGTGGTGGTCGAGTACGCCGGCACGGAAGTCCTGCGGGCCGAACTCAGTCCGGCGATCACCGCCAATCCCTATCTGAGCGTGTTCCTGCGGGCCGGTCCGAGCGGGCCGGTGGTCTGCCGGTGGATCGACGACCGCGGCCGGGAAGGACGCGCGCAGGCGCTGCTGCGGGTGGCATGAACCCGGTCGCCGCGGCAGGGCGCGCGTCGGGCCTCGTGCCGCGAGCGCTGCCCCGCTTTCGCCTGCGGGCGCAAGCGCGCAGGCCGCGGCGCGCGCCCCTGCTCCTGCTGATCGGTGCGCTGCTCGGCGCGCCGGCCGGCGCGGCCGACCCCGCGCGCCGCTCCGGCTACCTCGAC
>JAGWVN010000054.1 GCA_018970865.1 Betaproteobacteria bacterium | reverse complement strand
GCGCGGCACCGGCGCGCGGCCGGACCGCAGGCGCCGACGACGGGCCGGACGCCTGCCCCGGCCCGCGGCCGTCGGCACGATCAACGATGGACCAGCACCGGGATCTTGCAATGGGTGAGCACCTTCTGGGTCTCGCTGCCCAGCAGCAGCCCGGCCATCCCGCGACGGCCATGCGAGGCCATGAAGATCAGATCGCAGCCCTCCTCGCGGGCCGTGCGGATGATCGCCTCCCAGGGACTGGGATCGAGGCGAACCAGCACATGGCTGGGCACCGAGGCGGCCTTGGCCTTGGCCTGCACGGCCTCGACCACGCGCGTGCCGACGGCCATCGCGCTCTTGTCGTACTCGTCCTTCGAGAAGTAGTCGGCCACCGGCACTTCGGCCACGAGCGGCGGCTGGTAGGTGGGCTGCACATTGAGCACGAACACCGACGCGCCGTTCTCCTCGGCGAGCTTGATCGCGGCGCTGGCGGCGACGGTGGAGAGTTCCGAGCCGTCGGTGGGCACGAGGATCTTCCTGAACATGGCGAGGCACTCCTGGTTACGGGCAGATCGCGAGGCCGGCGGCGCCCGGTAGGCCGACCGGCATGCGCATCTTCGCCGCCGGCATGCCGGCGGTCATTGACTTTCATCTATGCGCTGGCCGCCCGAACGGCTGCGCGGTCCGATTCCCCTCAGAAGGCCAGGGCGAGGATGGCCTCGAGATCAGCGGCGCCGGCCACCGGGCGGGGGTTGGTGGCGATCGGGCCGCTGCCGTCGTAGCGGGCGGCGATCGCGCCGAGCTCGCCGCGCCCGATGCCGAGATCGCGCAGCCGCCAGGGCAGCCCGAGCCCGCGCACGAACGCCCGCATGGCGCTGCCCGCCGGTGCCTCGGGCCGGCCCAGGGCCTGCGCCACCACCCGCTGGCGCTCGCCGTTGACCGGGTGGTTCCACTCGAGCACCGCCGGCAGCATCACGCAGGAGGTGACGCCGTGCGGCACCTGCCAGGCCGCGCCCAGGATGTAGCCGATGCCATGGCTGGCGCCCACCGGCACGCCACTGGCCTGCGGCAGGATCGACAGCCACATCGCCGCCTGGCAGCGCGCCCGCGCGGCGAGGCTGGCCGGATCGGCCTGCAGGGCCGGCAGGCCGGTGGCCAGCATCTCCATCGCCTGACGGGACATCGCATCCGAGAAGGGCTGGGGGCTGGCCGCGCACCAGCGTTCCACGGCGTGATCCATCGCGCGCAGCCCGGTGGACAGCAGCAGGCTCATCGGCGTGGCCAGGGTGGCCGCCGGATCGAGCACCACCGCCACCGGCACCGCCAGCGGATGGCGATACGACTGCTTCAGTCCGCGGGCCGTGTCGGTGACCCCGGCGGAGTGGCTGAACTCGGCCGCGGAGAGCGTGGTGGGCACCGCGACCATGCGCAGGCCCTGCGGGTCTCGGTCCCAGCCGCTGGCGATCGCGCCGCCGGGGTGCCGCCCCATCACGATGGCCGACAGGCCCTCGGCGGTGTCGATGCCATACCAGACCGCCTGCAGCATGACCTTGGTGGCATCGATCACCGAACCGCCGCCCACCGCCACGACCAGGTCGGCGCGGGCCTCGCGAATGCAGCGCGCCCCGGCGATCACCGCCTCGCGCGGGCTGTGCGCCGGGATGGCATCGAAGCGCCCGGCCAGGCGCGCCCCCAGGGCCGACGCGATGCCGGCGACGAGCTCGCCGTCGCGCAGGGACCGGGTGGTGGTGAGCACCACCCGCTGCGCGCCGGCGAGATCGGCTTCGGCCAGCACCGTGGCCGCGGCCGGCTGGCCGTGGTGCACCCGCTGCTGCGCCTGCCAGTGATGGGTATGAGCCTGGGTCATCGCGTCTCCGGTCGCCTGTGACGGGTGTGAGCCTCGCATCGCACCTCCGGTCGCCTGTGACGGGTGTGAGCCTCGCATCGCACCTCCGGTCGCCCGTGACGGGTGCAAGCCTCGGTCACCGCGGCTGCCGGCGGGTTCCGCTGCCGCGCGATTATCCGCCGCCCGGCGCGGTGCCTCGGGCTATCCTTGCGGCCCCATCGAATCCACCGAGACACGCCATGTCCGATTTCCTGCGCTATGAACAGACCGGGGCGATCGTCACGCTCACGCTGAACGATCCCGCCTCCCGCAATGCCCTGTCCACCCCGGAACAGTGGGCGGCGGTGGTCGACGCCGCCGAACGGGTGCAGGCCGATCTGTCCGTGCGCTGCGTGATCCTCACCGGCGCGGGCAGCGCCTTCTGCGCCGGCGGCAATGTGAAGGACATGCAGAACAAGACCGGCATCGCCGCCGGCGACCCCAACCGGATCAGCGAGGGCTACCGCAACGGCATCCAGCGCATCCCGCTCGCCTTCCACCGGCTCGATGTGCCGACCATCGCGGCGGTGAACGGCCCGGCGGTGGGCGCCGGCTGCGACCTCGCCTGCATGTGCGACATCCGCATCGCCGGCGAGAGCGCCCGCTTCGCCGAGAGCTTCGTGAAGCTGGGCATCATCCCGGGTGACGGCGGCGCCTGGCTGCTGCCCCGCGTGGTCGGCATGTCGCGGGCGGCCGAGATGACCTTCACCGGCGAGATGATCGACGCCGCCCAGGCGCTCGCCTGCGGCCTGGTCTCGCGGGTGGTGCCCAACGAACAGCTGATGGCCAGCGCCATGGCGCTGGCCGAGCGCATCGCGGCCAACCCCGGCCCGGCGCTGCGCATGGCCAAGCGGCTGCTGCGCGAAGGCCAGCACACCCGTCTCGACACCCTGCTCGAGATGTCGGCCGCCTTCCAGGCGATGGCCCATCACACCAGCGAGCACACCGTCGCGCTCGAGGCCTTCCTGCAGTCGATGCGCCGCTGAGTCAGCGCGCCGCGCGGACGACGCGGCTAGAATCGCGCCGCTCGTCCCGTCGCCCAGCCCCCGCCCCTCCGCCGGCCCGCCCGGCGGCAGTCCCGATCCCGGAATCCGCCATGGCCAGACCCTTTCGCGTGCAGGTCCTCAACCAGATCTCCTCCCACGGCCTGAAGCGCCTGCCCGGCGAGCTCTACGAGGTGGGCAAGGACATCGCCGAACCCGATGCGATCCTGGTTCGCTCGGCCGACATGCACGCCCTGAGCATCCCGGCCTCGGTGCGGGCCATCGGGCGGGCCGGCGCCGGCACCAACAACATCCCGGTGAGCGCCATGAGCGCGCGCGGCGTGCCGGTGTTCAATGCGCCGGGCGCCAATGCCAACGCCGTGAAGGAGCTGGTGCTGGCCGGCATGCTGATGGCTGCGCGCAACCTGCCGGCGGCGCTGCAGTTCGTCGCCGGGCTCGATGCCAGCGACCCCAACATGGACAGCCGGGTCGAGGACGGCAAGAAGGCCTTCGCCGGCTTCGAGCTGGCCGGCCACACCCTGGGCGTGATCGGCCTGGGCAAGATCGGCTGCCTGGTGGCCGAGGCCGCCATCCGGCTGGGCATGCAGGTGATCGGCTACGACCCCGAGATCACCGTGGACGCGGCCTGGAGCCTGCCCTCGCAGGTGCGCCGCGCCGGCAGCGTGGCCGAGCTGCTCAAGGCCTCGCACTTCGTGACCCTGCATGTGCCGCTGGTGCCGGCCACCCGGCATCTGATCGGCGCGCAGGCGCTCGAGACCCTGCGCAACGGCGCGGTGCTGCTCAACTTCTCGCGCGAAGGCGTGGTCGATGACAACGCCCTGCTGGCGGCGCTGGCCGCCGAGCGGCTGCGCTGCTATGTGTGCGACTTCCCGGGCCCGGCCATCCACCGGCATCCGCGCGCGATCGCGCTGCCCCACCTGGGCGCCAGCACCCGCGAGGCCGAGGACAACTGCGCGCTGATGGTCGCCGACCAGCTGCGCGACTACCTCGAGCACGGCAATGTGCGCAACGCGGTCAACTTCCCCGACGCCGTGGCAGCCCGGGAGTCGGCCTGGCGGATCGCGATCGCCAACGCCAATGTGCCGAACATGCTCGGCCAGATCTCCACCACCATGGCGCATGCCAACCTGAACATCCGCAACATGCTCAACCGCTCGCGCGGCGAGATGGCCTACACGCTGGTGGATGTCGATTCGGCGGTTGATGCGCCGGTGCTGGATTCGCTGGCGGCGATCCAGGGCGTGCTGTCGGTGCGCTACCTGCCGGCGACTTGAATTCCGAGACGCCAGGCCTTATCATCAGCACTCACAGCGCACGAGTGCTAACAACCCGCCCGCCCGACGGCCTCGCCGCCGGCCGGCAGCGGTCAGCGCCGAGGCCCCGCGTGGGCCACCGCCTGTGTCCGGCCGCGCCTCTGGCAGGCCACCCCAACGCATCCACCACAACAAGCTTCAGGAGCTCAGGCATGAAACTGCGTCCCCTCCACGACCGCGTGATCATCAAGCGCCTCGACACCGAGCGGAAAACCGCGTCGGGCATCGTGATCCCCGACAACGCGGCCGAGAAACCCGACCAGGGCGAGATCCTCGCCGTGGGCAACGGCAAGGTCGGTGACGACGGCAAGGTGCGCCCGCTGGGCGTGAAGGTCGGCGACAAGGTCCTCTTCGGCAAGTACAGCGGCCAGACCGTCAAGGTCGATGGCGACGAGCTGCTCGTGATGCGCGAGGAAGACATCATGGCCGTGGTCGAGTGACCCGGCGGCATCGCCACCCATCCAGCCACACCCGAGTCATTACCGAATTCCAAGGAGTCTGAAACATGGCAGCCAAACAGGTCCTCTTCCACGACGATGCCCGCCACAAGATGGTCGAAGGCGTGAACATCCTGGCCAACGCGGTCAAGGTCACCCTCGGCCCGAAGGGCCGCAATGTGGTGCTCGAGCGCAGCTTCGGCGCTCCCACCGTCACCAAGGACGGCGTGTCGGTGGCCAAGGAGATCGAGCTCAAGGACAAGTTCCAGAACATGGGCGCGCAGATGGTCAAGGAAGTCGCTTCCAAGACCAGCGACAACGCCGGTGACGGCACCACCACCGCCACCGTGCTGGCCCAGGCCATCGTGCGCGAGGGCATGAAGTTCGTGGCCGCCGGCATGAACCCGATGGACCTGAAGCGCGGCATCGACAAGGCGGTCAGCGCCCTCACCGCCGAGCTCAAGAACATCACCAAGCCCTGCACCACCACCAAGGAAATCGCCCAGGTCGGCTCGATCTCGGCCAACTCCGACACCGAGATCGGCGAGATCATCTCCAAGGCCATGGAGCAGGTGGGCAAGGAAGGCGTCATCACCGTCGAAGACGGCAAGTCGCTGAACAACGAGCTCGATGTGGTCGAAGGCATGCAGTTCGACCGCGGCTACCTGTCGCCCTACTTCATCAACAACCCCGACAAGCAGATCGCCGTCCTGGATGATCCCTTCGTGCTGCTGCACGACAAGAAGATCTCCAACATCCGCGACCTGCTGCCGGTGCTCGAGCAGGTGGCCAAGGCCGGCCGTCCGCTGCTGATCGTGGCCGAGGAAGTCGAAGGCGAAGCGCTGGCCACCCTGGTGGTCAACAATATCCGCGGCATCCTGAAGACCGTCGCCGTCAAGGCGCCCGGCTTCGGCGATCGTCGCAAGGCGATGCTCGAGGACATGGCCATCCTGACCGGCGGCACCGTCATCGCCGAAGAGACCGGCATGACCCTCGAGAAGGCCACCCTCCAGGACCTCGGCCGCGCCAAGCGGGTCGAGATCGCCAAGGAGAACACCACCATCATCGACGGCGCCGGTGAAGCCGCCGCCATCGAGGCCCGGGTCAAGCAGATCCGCATCCAGATCGAGGAAGCCACCAGCGACTACGACCGCGAGAAGCTCCAGGAGCGCGTGGCCAAGCTCGCCGGCGGCGTGGCCGTCATCCGCGTGGGTGCCGCCACCGAGGTCGAGATGAAGGAGAAGAAGGCCCGCGTCGAAGACGCCCTGCACGCCACCCGTGCGGCCGTGGAAGAGGGCATCGTCGCCGGCGGCGGCGTGGCGCTGCTGCGCGCCCGTGCGGTGGTCAAGATCGCCGGCGACAACCCCGACCAGGACGCCGGCATCAAGATCGTGCTGCGCGCCATCGAGGAGCCGCTGCGCGCCATCGTCTCCAACGCCGGTGACGAGCCGAGCGTGGTCGTGGCCAAGGTCCTCGAAGGCAAGGGCAACTTCGGCTACAACGCGGCCAACGCCACCTACGGCGATCTGGTCGACATGGGCGTGGTCGATCCCACCAAGGTGACCCGCACCGCGCTGCAGAACGCCGCCTCGGTGGCCGGCCTGATGCTGACCACCGATGCCATGGTGGCCGAGGCCCCGGAAGACAAGCCGGCGGCTGGCGGCATGCCCGGCGGCATGGGTGGCATGGGTGGCATGGGTGGCATGGGCGGCATGGACATGTAAGCCCGGACCGGCAGCCGGCGCGCCCTGCGGGGCGCGTCGACCCGCCAACCGAGAGGCCCGCGCAAGCGGGCCTTTTTCTTTGGGACGCCGCCGCGGCCCGCCGCGGATTTTTCGAGGATACTCGCGGCTTTGCCGACGGCGTCGAGCCTCATCCATGAGCCCCCCACTGCCTCCCCTGCCCCTGCCGCCCGGTATCCGCAGCCGCATGCTGCCCGGCATCAACGGCCTCGAGATGCACCTGCTGGAAGCCGGTGAGCCGGCGCCTGGCCGCCTGCCGGTGCTGCTGCTGCACGGCTTTCCCGAGCTGGCGTACAGCTGGCGAAAGGTGATGCCCGCGCTGGCGGCGGCGGGCCACCATGTGATCGCGCCCGATCTGCGCGGCTACGGCCGAACCACCGGCTGGGACCGCCGCTACGAGGGCGACCTCGGCTCCTTCCGCTTCCTGAACCTGGTGCGCGACTGCCTCGGTCTGCTGAGCGCCCTGGGCCTGGAGGCCGCGCATGTGGTGGGCCACGATTTCGGCTCGCCCCTGGCCGCCTGGTGCGCGCTGGTGCGCCCGGATGTGTTCCGTTCGGTGGTGCTGATGAGCGCGCCCTTCGGTGGGCCGCCGCCGCTGTCCGCCGATGCCGCGGCAGCGGCCACCAGCCGGCCCGCAGCCGCGGCGCCGGCAACCGGGCGGCCTCAGCCCTCGGCCGCCGCCACCCGGATGGACGAAGCGCTGGGCGCGCTCACCCCGCCGCGCAAGCACTACCAGTGGTACTACGCCACCCGTCGCGCCGATGCCGACATGCGCCTGTGTCCGCAGGGCGTGCACGACTTCCTGCGCGCCTACTACCACCACAAGAGCGCCGACTGGCCCGGCAACCAGCCCTACGAGCTCGCCTCCTGGAGCGCCAGCGAGCTCGCGAAGCTGCCCACCTACTATGTGATGGACCGCGACGCCGACATGCCGGCCACGGTGGCCCCGCACATGCCCTCGGCGGCGGCGATCGCGGCCTGCCGCTGGCTGCCCGACGAGGAGCTTCGGGTCTACAGCGGCGAATACACCCGCACCAGCTTCCAGGGCGGGCTGCAGTGGTACCGCTGCGGCATCACCACCATCCAGCAGGCCGAACTGCAGACCTTCGCGGGTCGCCGCATCGAGGTGCCGTCGATATTCATCGCCGGCGCGCAGGACTGGGGCATCCACCAGAAGCCGGGCGAGCTGCGACGCATGGCCGAATCAGGCTGCACACGCTTCGAGGGCGTGCACCTCGTGCCCGGGGCCGGCCACTGGGTGCAGCAGGAGCAGCCCGCGGCGGTCAGCGCGCTGCTGATCGAGTTCCTGGGGCGGCGCGCCGGCTGAGGCCGGTGCTCCGGCGGCCGGCGCGAGACGGCCGCTCTCGGGCGGCTGACTCAGGCGGCCACCGGCAGATCGCGGATGGCCTCGCTCGCCGGGAAGTGCGCCCACTCGTGCAGGTGGGGCTTGTAGTAACGCCGCGCATGCAGCTGCTCAAGCGCGAGGCCGTACATGTGGAAGTTGAGCACCGGCCGCTCGGGCGCCATGTGGATGGAGTGCAGGTCATCGGGCAGGAAACCGATGCCGGTGCCCGGCCCGACCGTGAAGGTCTCGCGCAGCGCCACGCCGCCGCGGCCGTCATGGTCATAGAGCCGGTTGAGCTCCTCGCCCTGCAGGCCGACGATCACCGCCCAGGTGGTGTGGTTGTGGGCCGGGGTGTCGGTGCCGCCCCGACTGACATGGCCGTACAGGGCGAAGCGGTGATCGGGGTCTTCGGAGAGCCGGTAGAGCGCGTTATTGCGCGCCGAACCCGCCGCCGGCATGGGGAAGTCCTCGAGCGGGAACAGCTCGCTGCGCGCGGCCAGCGCCTGCAGCGCGGCGCGGATGGCGGCGAGGCTCTCGCGGGTGACGCCCTGCGCGGCCTCGATGCCGCGCACCTGCGCGACCGTCTCGGCGATGGCCTGCTGGCGCAGGCGATGGCGGGTGGTGGCATCCATGGCAGACCCCTGTATCGACAAAATCCTTGTAGCGCGAAACGCGGGGCTGGCGGCGATCCCGCAACTCTGGCACCGTTGGAGAGGGACATCCTAACCGACCGCAACCCGTTCCAGGTCGGCCTTCTGGCCGCCGGTTCTCCGCCAGGAGAGTGCTCTTGACGCCCGAATCCCGCAAGACGGCCCGCTGGCTGGCCGCGCAGTACGCGAAACGCCGGCCCTTCCAGGCCTTCCCGCCGGGTCTCGCGCCCGCCGATCTCGGCGCCGCCTACGCCGCCCAGGACGCCTTCGTGGCGCTCAAGGCCCGGGCGTGCGGCCCGGTGGCCGGCTGGAAGATCGCCCTCTCGAACCCGGCCATGCAGCAGATGGTGGGCTTGGCCTCGCCGGTGTCGGGCCGGCTGCATCAGCGCCAGCTGGTGGGCGGTCCGGCGCGGGTGCGCGCATCGGCCTATGGCCGCCTGATCATCGAGTTCGAGATCGCCGTGGAGATCGGCGCCGACATCAACCCGCCGGGCGGGCGCTGCTCGCCCGAGCTGGCCGCGCGCTCGGTGGCCGCGGTGCGCCCGGCCTTCGAGATCGCCGACGATCGAAACGCCGACTACGCCAGCCTCTCGCACCATGCGCTGCAGATGGTGGCCGACAATGCCTGGACCCAGGGGGCGGTGCTCGGCGAGCGCCGCACCGACTGGCGCGCGCTCGATCTGGCGGCCCTGCGCGGCGAGGTGCTGTGCAACGGCGAGACCGTGGGCGAAGGCTTCGGGCGAGACCTCATGGGTCACCCCATGAACGCGCTGGCCTGGCTGGCCAGCCACGCGGCCGGCCGGGGCACGCCGATGCGCGTGGGTGACATCGCCATCCTGGGCAGCATGATCACCACCCGCTTCCCGAAGCCGGGCGAGCACTGGCGCTTCGCCCTCGACGGCTTCCCGGCGCTCGACCTGCGCATCGATCCCTGACACGGCGGGCGCGCCGGGGCCGCATCCCCCCGGCGGCTGGCCGGCAGCGGCCATCGGGCCCGAGCCGATCAGCCGATCAGCAGCCCCCCGGACCAGCCGGTCAGCGGATCAGCTCGGTCATCAGCCCGGTGGAACTCGCCCGGGCGGTCATCTGGCCCTGGGCGTCGAAGAGCTCGGCCTCCATGAAGGCCACGCGCCGGCCGCGGCGCACCACCCGTGCCTCGACGGTGCCGGGCCCCGGCCCCATGCGCTGCAGGAAGCTCACCTTGATCTCGAGGCTGGCGACATTGAGCTTGTGCTCGCTGTCGTGCATCACGGCATGCGCCATGCCGGCATCGAGCCAGGCGGTGACGAAGCCGCCCTGCGCGGTGGTGCCGTTGGTGTGGCAGAACTCGGGCCGCACGGTGAAACCGGCCCGCAACCGCCGGGCCTGCGGATCCCAGGACAGCACATGGAAGTTGCCCATGGCCTCCATGAGCGCGCGGCCGCTGCGCACCCGGGCCTGGAAATCGTCGCTGCTGGCCTCGTCCATCCGTTTCCTCTCGTGGTTGCGGGGCCGATTGTAGGGCCGACCGTAGAATGGCCCGACTCGAAAAACCGCTCCCGGCGAACCCGCCATCAGCGCGCCGCCAGGCGCGCGCACCGGAACCGCTCCTGCCCTGACCCACCCCATGCGAGTACTGATCGCCAACCGCGGCGAGATCGCGATCCGCATCGCGCGCGCCGCCGACGACCTCGGCCTGGAGAGCGTGGCCGTCCATGCCCGGGACGAGGCCGAGGCCCTGCACACCCGGCGGGCCACGCTGAGCCACGCCCTGCCAGGGCGCGGCGTGCCGGCCTATCTCGACATCGCGGCGCTGCTCGACGCGGCCCGCGCCACCGGCTGCCGCTGGGTGCATCCCGGCTACGGCTTCCTCGCCGAGAACCCGGCATTCGCCCACGCCTGCGCGCAGGCCGGTCTGGTCTTCGTCGGTCCCGAGCCGGACACCCTGGGGCTGTTCGGCGACAAGCTGCGCGCCCGCGAGATGGCCGCCGCGCTCGGCGTTCCGGTGCTGCCCGGCAGCGCGCGGGCGCTCGACCTCGAACAGGCCCAGGCCTTCATGGCCGGGCTGGCCGGCCGGCCGGTGATGATCAAGGCGGTGGCCGGCGGCGGCGGCCGCGGCATGCGCATCGTGCGCGAGCCGGCCGCGCTGGCCGCGGCCTTCACCCGTTGCGCCGCCGAGGCCCAGGCCGCCTTCGGCGATGGCTCGCTCTACCTCGAGGCGCTGATCGAGCAGGCCCGCCACCTCGAGGTGCAGCTCATCGGCGACGGCACCGGCGCGGTCGCGCACCTCTGGGAGCGTGACTGCAGCCTGCAGCGCAGCCACCAGAAGCTGATCGAGATCGCGCCCAGCCCCTGGCTGGACGCCGCAAGGCGCGAACCGCTGCTGCAGGCGGCCTGCCGCATGGCCGCCTCGGCGCGGCTGCGCGGCCTGACCACCTTCGAGTTCCTGCTCGATGTACAGGGCGGCTGGTTCTTCATCGAGGCCAATCCGCGGCTGCAGGTCGAGCACACCATCACCGAGGCGGTCACCGGCATCGACCTGGTCTGCGCGCAGCTGCGCATCGCCCAGGGCGCCACGCTGGCCGAACTCGGCCTGACCCAGGCCGACATCCCCAGGCCGCGCGGCCATGCCATCCAGCTGCGGGTCAATGCCGAGCAGTTGCTGGCCGACGGCAGCGCCCGCCCGGCGGTGGGCAGCCTCACCCGCTGGGAACCGCCGGTGGGCCCCGGCGTGCGGGTCGACGGCTGCGGGTTCGCGGGCGCGGCCATCGGAGCGCACTACGACTCGCTGCTGGCCAAGCTGGTGGTGCACGCGCCCGAGGGCGGCTTCGCGGCGGCGCTGCGCCGCGCGCGCCGCGCCGCCGCCGAGTTCCAGATCGAGGGCGTGGCCACCTCCCTGCCCCTGTTGCGCGCGCTGCTGCGGCGGCCCGAGCTCGAGCGCGGCGACATCCACACCCGCTTCATCGAGGCGCACGCTCCGGCCTTGCGGGCCGAGGCCGGGCTCGATGCCCCGACGGCGCCCGCGAGCACCACTGCCGACGCCGCCGCGGCGCAGGCCGAGGGCCTGGTGCCGCTGCTCGCGCCGCTTCATGGCACGGTGGTCGCCTTCGAGGCGGCAGCAGGCGAGCGCCTCGCCGCCGGCGCCACCGTGGTGGTGCTCGAGGCCATGAAGATGCAGCATGTGATCGAGGCCCCGGTGGGCGGCATCCTGCGCCGGCTGTGCGCCACGCCGGGCGAGACCGTGAGCGCCGAGCAGCTGCTCGCGCTGATCGAACCCGCCGAGGTGGGCGCCGCTGCCCGGGACGCGGGCGCCGACAACAACCCGGACCGCATCCGGCCCGATCTCGCCGAATCCCTCGCCCGCCACGCGCTCGGCCTTGACGAGAACCGGCCGGCCGCGGTGGCGCGGCGCCATGCCACCGGCTCGCGCACCGCGCGCGAAAACATCGCCGACCTGGTCGACGCCGGCAGCTTCGTCGAGTACGGCGCGCTGGCCATCGCCGCGCAATGGAGCCGCCGCTCCCTGGACGACCTGCAGCGCAATGCGCCGGCCGACGGCATCGTCACCGGCATCGGCACGGTCAACGGCGCGCACTGCCCGCCGGAGCAGGCGCGCTGCCTGGTGCTGGCCTACGACTACATGGTCATGGCCGGCACCCAGGGCGCCTACAACCACAAGAAGACCGACCGCATGCTGCAGCTCGCCGAGCAGTGGCGGCTGCCGATCGTGCTCTTTGCCGAGGGCGGCGGCGGGCGGCCCGGCGATGTCGACTGGCCGGGCGTGGCCTGGCTCGACCTCACCACCTTCCACCACTTCGCGCGGATGTCCGGCCTGGTGCCGCGGGTGGGCATCACCTCGGGCTACTGCTTCGCCGGCAACGCCGCGCTGCTCGGCTGCTGCGATGTGATCATCGCCACCGCGAACAGCTCGATCGGCATGGGCGGACCGGCCATGATCGAGGGCGGCGGCCTGGGGCGTCACCGCCCGCAGGATGTCGGGCCGATGTCGGTGCAGGTGCCCAACGGCGTGGTCGACATCGCGGTGCGCGACGAGGCCGAGGCGGTGGCCGCGGCGCGCCGCTACCTGTCCTACTTCCAGGGCCCGCGCAGCGAGTGGCGGGCTGCCGACCCGCGCGAGCTGCGCCATGCGATCCCCGAGAACCGGCTGCGGGTCTATGACATCCGTCGCGTGATCGCGCTGCTCTGCGACGAGGACTCGGTGCTCGAGCTGCGCGCGGCCTACGGCGTGGGCATCGTCACCGCGCTGGTGCGCCTGGAGGGCGAGCCCTTCGCGCTGATCGCCAACGACCCGCGCCACCTCGGCGGCGCGATCGATGCCGCGGCCGCCGAGAAGGCCGGGCGCTTCCTGCAGCTGGCCGATGCCTTCGACCTGCCGGTGATCTCGCTGTGCGACACCCCGGGCTTCATGGTCGGGCCGCAGTCCGAGCGCGAGGCCGCGGTGCGCCGGGTCTCGCGCATGTTCGTGGCCGCAGCCACCATGACCGTGCCGCTGTTCAGCGTGGTGCTGCGCAAGGGCTACGGCCTGGGCTCGCAGGCCATGGCCGGCGGCGGCTTCACCGCGCCCTTCTTCACCGTGGCCTGGCCGAGCGGCGAGTTCGGCGCCATGGGCATCGAGGGCTCGGTGCGCCTGGGCTTTCGCAAGGAGATGGAGGCGATCGCCGATCCGGCCGAGCGCGAGGCCTTCTTCCAGGCCAAGGTCGACGAGGCCTACCGTCAGGGCAAGGCCCTGAACATGGCCGCGCACCTCGAGATCGACGATGTGATCGATCCTGCCGACACCCGCCGCTGGATCCTGCGCGCCCTGCGCTCGATCCCACGACCGGCCGCGCGCGCGCAGCGCAAGCGCCCGGTCGACACCTGGTGACAGACCCCGACATTCACCCGAGGAGACCCGAGATGAGCGACAGCGAGATCCTGTACGACGTGTCCGAGCGCATCGCCACGATCACCATGAACCGGCCCGACCGGCTCAACGCCTACACCGGCACCATGGGCGAGCAGATGCGCGCCGCCATGCGCCGCGCGGCCGATGACCCCGGCGTGCGGGTGATCGTGCTCACCGGCGCGGGGCGGGGCTTTTGCGCCGGCGCCGACATGAACAACCTGAACACCATCAGCAGCCGCGGCCGCAGCGGCGGCAGCCAGGCCAACGGCGCCGAGGCCGCCGCCGGCCAGGCCTTCGATCCCGATTCCAGCCCCGACTACCAGACCCAGCATTCCTACTTCCCGGCCGTGCCCAAGCCGATCATCGCGGCCATCAACGGCGCCTGCGCCGGGCTGGGCCTGGTCTACGCGCTCTACTGCGACCAGCGCTTCGCCGCCCGCGAGGCCCGCTTCACCACCGCCTTCGCGCGCCGCGGCCTGATCGCCGAGCACGGCATCAGCTTCACCCTGCCGCGGGTGGCCGGCCACTCGGCCGCCCTCGACCTGCTGGTGTCCGCCCGCAAGTTCGACGCCGACGAGGCCCTGCGCCTGGGCGTGGTCGACCGGGTCTATCCCGGCGAGCAGCTGATGGCGGGCGTGCGCGAGTACGCCACCGACCTCGCGGCCAATGTCTCGCCGCGCTCGATGGCGGTGATCAAGCGCCAGGTCTGGGGGGTGGCGCAGCTGCCGCTGCGCCAGGCCATCGAGGTGGGCAACCAGGAGATGCTGGCCAGCTTCGGCAGCGAGGACTTCAAGGAGGGCGTGGCGCACTTCGTCGAGAAGCGGCCCGCCGCCTTCACCGGGCGCTGACGGCCGACAGCGGGAACACCCGCGGCCGCGGCCCGGCAAGGACCTCGCTCACACCACCTTCGCCGCGCGCAGCGCGGCGATCTGCGCGGCGTCGTAGCCGATCTCGCCGAGGATGGCCTCGGTGTGCGCGCCGACCGCGGCCACCGGCCCGATGCCGCCATTGCCGTGGGCAAGCCGGAAGCCCGGCCCGACCAGACGCACCGGCCCATGCGGAGTGGGCACCTCGCGCAGCAGCTCCCGGTGGGCGAGCTGCGGATGCTCGGCGATCTCGGCCAGGCTGTGCACGGTAGCGCAGGGCACATCGGCCGCGGTGAGACGCCGCTCCCAGTCCTTGGGATCGCCCTGCGCCATGCCGTCCTCGATGAGCGCGCGCAGCGCGTCGATGTGCGCGGTGCGCGACGGCCAGTCGGCAAAGCGCGGGTCGGTGAGCGCGTCGGCACGGCCGATGGCCTGCAGCAGGTTGCCGAACTGCCGGTCGGTGAGCACCGCCAGCACGATATGGCCGCTGCCGCAGCGGAAGCGATCGGCGGTGGGCTTGCGGCTCACCGAACCGTTGCCCAGCGGCGGATGGCGATGACCCACCACCTGCCACTCGGCCATCTGGCCGTTGAGGAAGTTGAGCATCGCATCGAGCATGGCCACATCGACGAACTGGCCGCGACCGGTGTGGGTGCGCTGATAGAGCGCGCTCAACACCGCGAACGCGGCCATCATGCCGGCGGTGACATCGGCGGCCGCGAAGCCGGCGCGCATCGGGCCGCTGGTGGCATCGCCGGTCATCGACATCAGGCCCGACATCGCCTGGATCTTGCCGTCGAAGCTGGCGGTGCGCGCCTCGGGTCCGGTGCTGCCGAAGCCCGAGAGCCCGCAGTAGATGAGGCGCGGGTTGAGCGCCGAGAGCTGCGACCAGCCCATGCCCTTGCGTTCGAGCACGCCGGGCCGGAAGTTCTCGCAGACCACATCGCAGCGGGCGGCCAGCCGGTGGATGATCTCGCGCGCCTCGGGGCGGCCCAGATCGAGGGTGAGGCTGCGCTTGCCGGCGTTGACCGCCATCCAGGACGGCGCCATGTCGCGCGCGGCCCAGGTGGCGTCGAGCGGATTGCGGCGCATGTCGTCACCGCCGACCGGCTCGATCTTGATCACCTCCGCGCCCTGCATGGCGAGCTGGAAGGTGCTGTACGGACCGGCGAGGTAGTGGGTGAAATCGAGCACCCGCACGCCGGCGAGGGGCGGGGGCCCGGCGTCCGGCGCGGCCGAGCCCGCGCCTGCGGCCTCGCCCGCTCCGGCGCCCGCAACCTGACTCGGGCCCGACGCAGGGCTCACGCGCCACCGCCCGCGGCGGTGGCGAGCGTGGCGTCGCGCACGCCCTGGGCGACCTGCTTGATGCGGTCGTTGTCGGCGCGGCGCTGCGCGATCTCCTCGGGGCTCAGCCGGGCGAGGTTCAGATAGTCGTCGCGCCAGTCGGCCGGGCCCGGCCAGACCAGCGGGTTGTGCACCGTGGTGCGTGGCGCGGGCGCGGTCTCGAGCAGACGCAGCGCGAGCTCGAGCGTGGCCTCCTGCGAGGCGCGATCGCGGGGCAGACCGGCGGCGTTGCCGAGCGGGACATCGCTGAACAGGAAGCGCGGCACCCCGCAGAGCTCGACGATGTCCTTGGCCGCGCCCATCACCACCGTGGGCAGGCCGGCGGCCTCGAGGTGGCGGGCCACCAGCGCCATGGTCTGGTGGCAGACCGGGCAGTTGGGCACCAGCACCGCGACATCGGCGCCGTCGGCCCGGCAGCGGGCGAGGATCTCGGGCGCGTCGATGTCGAGCGTGTGCCGCTGGCTGCGGTTGGTGGGCACGCCATGGAAGCGGGCCGTCACCGCGCCGATGCGCCCGGCGGCCGCGGCGCGGCGCAGCGCCGGCAACGGAAACCAGCAGCCCGAGTCGTCGGACATGAAGGTGCGGTGCACGCCCACATGGGCAATGCGCAGGTCGTGGTCGCGGGAGGTGTCGCCGGAATACACCTCGTAGAACTTGGCCGCCGCGTTGTAGGGCGAGTTCGGGCCCTGGTCGCCCTTGTCGGGCTGGTAGGGCGCAGCGGTGGTGAGCAGCGCCACGCGCGACTCGGCCAGCGGCTTGCGCAGCGGGGTGAACGGCACCTGCACGTACTGGGCGTAGCGGTACGGGTTGCCGTAACCCAGCGCGTCATACCAGGCATGGGTGCGGTCGATGTAGCGGATCGGCTGCTGGCTCCAGGCCGCAAAGCCGAGCTCGTCGTCGAGGGCGTCCTTCATGTCATCTCCCATGGTCAATGACGGCGAGCATACCGCTGCCCCTGCGGCCATGCCGTCCGGCTGGCGTCAGCCCGGAATGCCCGGCGTGCGCCGGGGTATGCTCGCGCGCCATGACCGGCATCGAGAACCTGCCTCTGTTCGTGCTCACCGCCGTGCTGGTCAACCTCACGCCGGGACAGGACACGCTCTATGTGCTCGGGCGCGCCGCGGCCGGCGGCCCGCGCGAGGGCATCGCCGCGGCGCTCGGGGTCAGTCTGGGCTGCCTGGGCCACGCGATCGCGGCCGCGCTCGGGCTGGCGGCGCTGATCGCGGCCTCGCCCACGCTCTTCGGCCTGTTGCGCATGGCCGGCGCGCTCTGGCTGGTCTGGATCGGCGCCGGCCTGCTGGCCAAGGCATGGGCCTTGCGCGGCAGGCCATCGCCGTCCTCGGATCCCCTGCTCCCGACAGCAGGCATCGCCGCACGCGCCAACGCAGACACCGGCCGCCCCTGGCGCGCACTGGCCGAGGGCTGCCTGGGCAACCTGCTCAACCCGAAGGTGGCGCTCTTCTTCCTGGCGCTGCTGCCGCAGTTCGTCGCAGCCGATGCCGCCAGCCCCGCGCGGGCCATGGCGCTGCTCGGCCTGGTGTTCTGCGCGACCAGCACGCTGTGGAGCCTCGCGCTCGCGCTCGGGGCGGCCCGCCTTGCCGCGCGCCTGCGGCGCGACGGCCCGGACGGCGGACGACGCGGCATCGACCCGCATCGGGCCCGCCGGCGCGACGCCGCCCTGCACGCGGCCGCCGGCCTGCTGATGCTCTGGCTGGCCGCGCGCCTGGCCGGGGCCTGAGCCCGGCCGATATGCCCGCCAGCGGAACCTGCCGCCCCGCGCCGCGCTGCGCCATCGCCCGCGCCGCCATCGGGCATGGGTAACATCGCCCCCAAGGAGAGCCCTTCGCCATGACCGTGATCACCTGCATCGAAGACCTGCGCCGCCTGCATCAGGCCCGCGTGCCCCGCATGTTCTACGACTACGCCGACTCCGGCTCGTGGACCGAAGGCACCTACCGCGCCAACGAGAGCGACTTCCAGCGCATCAAGCTGCGCCAGCGGGTGGCGGTCAACCTCGAGAACCGCTCGATCGCCGGGCGCATGATCGGCGTCGATGTCGCCATGCCCGTGGCGCTCGCCCCCACCGGCCTCACCGGCATGCAGCACGCCGACGGCGAGATCCTCGCGGCGCGCGCGGCCGAGCGCTTCGGGGTGCCCTTCACGCTGTCCACGATGAGCATCTGCTCGATCGAGGATGTGAAGGCGCACACCACCCGGCCGTTCTGGTTCCAGCTCTATGTGATGCGCGACCGCGCCTTCATCGAGGGCCTGATCGACCGCGCCAAGGCCGCCGGCTGCGGGGCGCTGGTGCTCACCCTCGACCTCCAGATCCTCGGCCAGCGCCACAAGGACCTCAAGAACGGCCTGTCGGCCCCGCCCAAGCTCACCCTGGCCAACATCCTGAACATGATGACCCGGCCGCGCTGGTGCCTGGGCATGCTCGGCACCTCGCGGCGCCAGTTCGGCAACATCGTCGGCCATGTGAAGGGCGTGGCCGACATGTCCTCGCTCTCGGCCTGGACCGCGCAGCAGTTCGATCCCACGCTCAACTGGGGCGATGTCGAGTGGATCAAGAAGCGCTGGGGCGGCAAGCTGATCCTCAAGGGCATCCAGGATGTGGAAGACGCCCGGCTCGCCGTGCAGACCGGGGCCGACGCGCTGATCGTCTCCAATCACGGCGGCCGCCAGCTCGACGGCGCGCTGTCGTCGATCGCCTCGCTGCCGGCGATCGTCGACGCGGTGGGCGACCGCATCGAGGTGCACATGGATGGCGGGGTGCGCAGCGGCCAGGATGTGCTCAAGGCCGTGGCCCTGGGCGCGCGCGGCACCTACATCGGCCGCTCCTTCCTGTACGGCCTGGGGGCCATGGGCGAGGCCGGCGTGACCAAGGCCCTGGAGATCATCGCCAAGGAACTCGATCTCACCATGGCCTTCTGCGGCCGGCGCAATCTCGCCGAGGTCGGCCCCGACATCCTGGTGCCGGGCAGCTTCTGACGCCGCCGGCGCCCATGCGCCTGGCCGACTTCTCCAGCTCCACGGTCCTGGCCGGCTTCATCACCGTGCTGGTGGGCTTCACCAGCTCGGCGGTGATCGTGTTCCAGGCCGCGGCCGCGCTCGGCGCCACGCCAGCGCAGCTCGCCTCGTGGATGCTCGCGCTCGGCGTGGGCATGGGGGTCACCTGCATCGGGCTGTCGC
Organism: Betaproteobacteria bacterium; assembly: GCA_018970865.1. GTDB lineage: Bacteria > Pseudomonadota > Gammaproteobacteria > Burkholderiales > Burkholderiaceae_E > Quisquiliibacterium. The sequence continues at coordinate 5,119 of JAGWVN010000054.1, read as the reverse complement.
TGCGCTGGCGCCTGCCGGTGGTCACCGCCTGGTCCACACCCGGCGCGGCCCTGCTCGCCGTCTCGGGTGGCGGCACCTCGATGGCCGAGGCCACCGGCGCCTTCCTGGTGGCGGCCGGGCTCACCGCGCTGGCTGGCTTCTCCGGGCTGTTCGAGCGCACGCTCAACCGCATCCCCATGGCGATCGCCACCGGCATGCTCGCCGGCGTGCTGCTGCGATTCGCGCTGCAGGCCTTCGGGGCGCTCGCCTCCCCCTCGGGCCTGGTGCTGGCGATGTTCCTCGCCTGGCTGGTGGGGCGTCGCTGGCTGCCGCGGCACGCGGTGCTGCTCGCCTTCGGGGTGGGCATCGCCCTGGCCAGCGCGCAGGGCGCGCTGCGGCTGACGAGCGTGCACTGGACCTGGGCCAGCCCGCAGTGGGTCACGCCCAGCCTGTCGATGGCCTCGCTGTTCGGGGTGGCGCTGCCGCTGTTCATCGTGACCATGGCCTCGCAGAACCTGCCCGGCGTGGCCGCCATCCGCGCGAGCGGCCATGCCACGCCGATCTCGCCGGTGCTCGGCTGGATCGGCGTGGTCAACCTGCTGCTCGCGCCCTTCGGCGCCTTTGCGCTGAATCTGGCGGCGATCACCGCCGCGATCTGCATGGGCCGCGAGGCCCACGAGGATCCGGCCCGCCGCTACACCGCCGCCATCGCCGCGGGGATCTTCTACCTCGCGGTGGGCCTGGGCGGCGCCACGGTGGCGGCGCTGTTCGCCGCCTTCCCGGCCGAACTGGTCACCGGCATCGCCGGCATCGCGCTGCTCGGCACCATCGGCGCGAGCCTCGCCCAGGCGCTGGCCGACGAGCGCGACCGCGACGCGGCGCTGGTCGCCTTCGGGGTGACCGCCTCGGGCCTGAGCGTGGCGGGCATCGGCTCGGCCTTCTGGGGTCTGGCGGCCGGTCTTCTCGCGCTCGGGGTGTCCCGCGCGAACTACAATCGACCACCATGACCTGCCTCGAAATCCATCAGTACCGCTCGCTGGCCCGCGGCCCGCGCCTGATCGTGCTGGGCGCCGTGCACGGCAACGAAACCTGCGGCGCCACCGCCATCCGTCGCGTGCTTGCCGAAATCGCCGCCGGCTCGCTGACGGTGGCGCGCGGCGCCCTCACCCTGGTGCCGGTGGCCAATCCGGTGGCCTTCGCCCGGGGTCACCGGGAAGGCGACCGCAACCTCAACCGCGACTTCCGCGAAGTGGTCTCGCCCGAGACCGCCGAAGACCGCATCGCCAACCAGCTGGCGCCGCTGCTGGCCGCGCACGATGTCCTGCTCGACCTGCATTCCTTCGCCTCGCAGGGCGAGGCCTTCGTGTTCATCGGCCCGTCCAACAACACCGATGAGCTCGAGCCCTTCGCGCAGGCCGCGCGCGAGGAGGCGCTGGCCGCGGTGCTCGGCCCGCGCCGCGTGGTGCATGGCTGGATGTCCGCCTTCGCCGCCGGCGTGGCCGCGCGCAAGGCCCGCGGCGCCACCGGCACCGCCATCAACGACAGCGTGGCCTACGGCGTGGGCACCACCGAGTACATGCGCTCGCGCGGCGGCTGCGCGGTCACGCTCGAGTGCGGCAACCATGCCGATCCGCAGGCGCCCGAGGTGGCCTATCGGGCCATCCACCGCGCGCTCGCGCACCTGGGTCTGGTCGACCAGCCGGCGCCAGCCAGCAGCGGCCCGAAGGAGGTCATCGAATTGCATCAGGTGCACGATCGCCGCCAGCCCGACGACACCTTCACCCGCACCTGGCGCTCCTTCGATCGCGTGAGCGCCGGCGAGCCGATCGGGCGTCGCGCCGACGGCGAGCTGATCAGCGCCCCGGCCGACGGCTATGTGGTGTTTCCCAATCCCAATGCCCTGCCCGGCCGCGAGTGGTTCTACTTCGCGCGACACAGCGCGCGCGTGGTGCCATGAGCGGCCTCGCGGCGCGGGTGACGCTTGCGCTCGCGCTGATCGCCGCGCTGGTCGCGCCTGCGGCGCGGGCCGCCTTTCCGGATCGGCCGGTGCGCATCATCATCGGCTTTCCCGCCGGCGGCCCCCTCGACGGGCATGCCAGGCTGCTCGCGGAACGGCTCCAGCAAGCCCTCGGCCAGCCGATCGTCATCGACTACAAGCCGGGCGCCGGGGGTGCGATCGGCGCCGAGTTCGTCGCCCGCGCCGCCCCGGACGGGCATACCCTGCTGCTGGCCAACACCGGGGTGATGGTGATCAACCCCGCGCTCTATCCGCGCCTGCCCTACACCCTGCTGCGCGACCTGATCCCGGTCGCGCGCACCGCCCAGCAGCCGCTGGCGCTGGTGGTGCACCCCTCGGTGCCGGCGCGTGACCTCGCCGAGTTCATCGCGCTGGCGCGCGCGCAGCCCGGCCGCCTGAACTACGCATCCGCCGGCAATGGCGGCATCTCGCACCTGGTGCCCGAGATGTTCAAGCAGGCCACCGGCATCTTCATGGTCCACCTGCCGTATCGCGGCAGCGCGCCGGCCTTCGCCGATGTGCTGGCCGGGCATGCGCAGTTCATGGCCGAGTCGGTGCCCCAGGTGACGGCCTATGTGCGCCAGGGCAAGGTGCGGGCGCTCGGCGTCACCAGCCGCGAGCGCAGCGCGGCCCTGCCCGAGGTGCCCACGCTGATCGAGTCCGGCCTGAAGGACTTCGAGGTGGTGGGCTTCTATGGCCTGCTCGCGCCGGCCGGCACGCCGCCCGAGGCGCTTGCCCGCCTCGCGCAGGCCCTGCAGCAGACGCTCGACAGCCCCGAGGTGCGCGCGCGCATGACCCAGCAGGGCGCTGACCCGGCCTTCCTGGGGCCCGAGGCCTTCGGTCGATTCCTGCGCGCCGAGCTTCCGCGCTGGGAGCGCGCCGTCAAGGCCTCCGGCGCCCGGCTGGACTGACCGCCATGCAGGAGCCCCAGGACCGGGCCTTCGAGGGACGCAGCGGCTTCCAGGAGGCCGTGCTGTCGGTGCTCGCCCTGGCGCGCCGCGAGATCTGGCTGCTCGACCCGGACTTCTCGAGCTGGCCGATCCATGACGCCACCGGCGCGCGCGCCCTGCAGAGCGCGCTGGCACGGGGGGCGCGACTCAAGGTGCTGGTGGGCAACCCCGACCACCTGCAGCGGCAGGCCGACCGCTTCCTGCGGCTGCAGCGCCTGCACAGCGCGCGGATCCAGGTGCGGGTCTTCCCCGAGTCGCTGCTGCTGGAGGAGTCGATCCTGCTGGCCGACAACCAGCACCTGGTGCGCAAGCCGCACCACGACAGCCGGATGGGGCGCCTGGTCATCGCCAGCCCGAGCGCGGTCGATGGCCAGCGCAAACGCCTGGGCGCCATCTGGGATGAATCCGGCGACGCCCTGCCCGCCACCACGCTCGGGCTCTGAACGCGCTCGCGACGCCGAATCCGCGTTCGACGCCGGCCGCGTCACCGACGCAAAGTGTGGCCTGATCCGCACAGTCATGGTGCGGGTGAGGGTGATTTTCATCACAGCCGATCGGCCCGCTGCTACAATCGGAGGCTGACTTGGACTGTTCTGCCCTCAGCGCTTCCTCAGTGCCGGCCTCGCCGCTGGCCACCGGGGTGGCGCCACAGAACGCTCCCGAGTTCCTTCTGCAGATGTTTGCGCCAATAACCATTTCCCTTCCCAGCACAAGGATCCTGTCATGAACAAGTCGCTTCTCGTTGCCTCGCTGATCGCCGTCGCCGTTGCCGCCTGCGGCAAGAAGGAAGAGCCGGCTCCTGCCCCCGCGCCGGCCCCGGCTGCCGCCCCGGCCCCCGCCCCGGCTCCGGCCCCCGCCGAAGCGCCCAAGACCGACGCTGCGCCGGCCGACGCCGCCAAGGATGCGGCCAAGGACGCCGCCAAAGACGAAGCCAAGAAGTAATTCGGCTTCTCCCGAAAAAAGCCGGCCGCGAGCCGGCTTTTTTCATGCCCGCGCGCGGGTGTCTGGCGCGCGACCGCGCCGGCCGGGCGCGATGGCAGACCCGGTCAGACCGGGTCGGGCCGATGACCCCGCCCCGATCAGACCGGGGTCCAGCCGATGCCCTCGTCCTGATCGGCCACGCGGATGTCCTCGGGATGGGCGCCCGCCCAGGCCGAGGCCAGCGCGGCGCGGGCGAGTTCCGGCCGGTTGTTGCTGCGGCTGAGATGGGCCGCCACCACGGTGCGCAGGCGGCTCTGGTCGAGCGCGCCGAGCAGTTGCGCGGCGGCGCCGTTCTCGAGGTGGCCATACGGACCGGCGATTCGCCGCTTCAGCGACCAGGGATAGTCGCTGGCTGCCAGCAGGTCGGCATCGTGGTTGCACTCGAGCACCAGAGCGTCCAGCCGGCTCATGGCGCGCACCACATGGGCGGTCACGCAGCCGAGATCGGTGAGCACCCCCAGCCTGGCCTCGCCGTCGTCGATCACGAACTGCACCGGCTCGCGGGCATCATGCGGTACCGCCACCGGCTCGATGCGCAGCCCCGCGACTTCCAGCACCCGATGGGCATCGAGGCACTGCAGCCGCAGGCCGGCCGGCGCCTGCGGCAAACCGGCGAGCGCTGTTCCGGTGGTCATGTGCAGCGGCGCGCCGGCGGCCAGCGCGACCCGCGCCGCGCCGCCGATGTGGTCGCTGTGCTCGTGCGTGACGAAGACCGCGTCGATCTGCTCGATGGCCAGTCCGAGGCCGGCCAGCCGACGGCGGGCCTCACGGACCCCGAAGCCGCAGTCGATGAGGATGCGCGTGGGCGAGGCCCCGCCAGCCTCGACCAGCAGCGCGTTTCCCTCGCTGCCGCTGCCCAGGCTGGCGAAACGCACCGCGGACGCGCCTGGCGCAGGCTTGGATCTACTGCAGCTGTTCGCGCAGCAGCGCGAGGATCTTGCCTGCGGTCTGGCGGTCGTTGTCGGCGCGCGGCGGCTGGCCGTCGCGCAACTGCACGCTCACCTGCGACGCATCGCCCTGGGCCTGAACCCGGATGCGGTACTGCTGCGCCGAGGTGGGCCGGCGGTCGCCGATCTTGAAGGTGCGCGCGAACCAGCCCTGCCCGCTGGAGTTCCTGGCCTCGACCTCGGGGTCGATGTAGCGCACGAAGTAGACGCCCTGCGAACGATCGCGATCTTCCACGGTGAAGGCG
>JAGWVN010000173.1 GCA_018970865.1 Betaproteobacteria bacterium | reverse complement strand
GGCCGCCGGCGCGCTGGCCTGCGGCGCCGGCTGCGACGGGGTGACGCCCTTGACCATGGCCTCCTGGCGGGCCTTGGCGCCCTCGAACTTCGACTCGAGATAGGCGTTGTCCTCGGTGGGGCCCCCGGCGAGCGCGTAGCTGGCGCGATAGGTGTTCAGGCGTTCGTCGTCGTGCCGCAGGCGCTCGAGCGTGTAGTGCGGGGTCTCGAGGTGCTTGTTCGGGATCAGCACCACTTCGACCTTCAGGCGGGCCTCGAGCTTGGCGATCTCGGCGCGCTTCTCGTTGAGCAGGTAGGTGGCCACCTCGACCGGCACCTGGGCGTGCACGGTGGCGGTGTTTTCCTTCATCGCCTCCTCCTGGATCACCCGCAGCACATGCAGGGCAGAGGATTCGGTGTCGCGGATCACGCCGGTGCCGTTGCAGCGCGGGCAGGTGATGTGGGTGCCCTCGTTGAGCGCCGGCCGCAGCCGCTGGCGCGACAGCTCCATGAGGCCGAAGCGCGAGATCTTGCCCATCTGGACCCGCGCGCGGTCGTAGTGCAGGGCGTCCTTCAGGCGCTGCTCGACTTCTCGCTGGTTCTTGGAGCTCTCCATGTCGATGAAGTCGATCACGATCAGCCCGCCGAGGTCGCGCAGGCGCATCTGGCGCGCGGCCTCGTCGGCGGCCTCGAGGTTGGTGCGCAGCGCCGTCTCCTCGATGTCGCCGCCCTTGGTGGCGCGCGCCGAGTTGACATCGATGGCCACCAGCGCCTCGGTGTGGTCGATCACGATCGCGCCGCCCGAGGGCAGCGGCACCACCCGGGAGTAGGCTGTCTCGATCTGGTGCTCGATCTGGAAGCGCGAGAACAGGGGGATGTCGTCCTGATACCGCTTCACCTTGCCGACATTGTCGGGCATGACATGGGCCATGAACTGGCGGGCCTGGTCGTGGATTTCCTCGGTGTCGATCAGCAGTTCGCCGATGTCGGAGGTGAAGTAGTCGCGGATGGCGCGGATCACCAGGCTGGATTCCTGGTAGATCAGGAAGGCGCCCGGCGCCGAGCCCGCCGCCTGCTCGATGGCCCGCCACAACTGCAGCAGGTAGTTGAGGTCCCACTGCAGTTCCTCGGCGCTGCGACCGATGCCCGCGGTTCGGGCGATCATGCTCATGCCCGCCGGAATCTCGAGCTTGTCCATGGTCTCGCGCAGTTCCTGGCGGTCTTCGCCCTCCACCCGGCGCGAGACGCCGCCACCGCGCGGGTTGTTGGGCATCAGAACCAGATAGCGGCCAGCCAGCGAGATGTAGGTGGTGAGCGCCGCCCCCTTGTTGCCGCGCTCCTCCTTGTCGACCTGGACGATGACCTGCTGGCCTTCCTCGAGCACATCCTGGATTCGGCCGCGGCCGGCATCGGCGCCCGGCTTGAAGAAGGCCTTGGAGATTTCCTTGAAGGGCAGGAAGCCGTGGCGCTCCTCGCCGTAGTTGACGAAGCAGGCCTCGAGGCTGGGCTCGACCCGCGTGATCACGCCCTTGTAGATGTTGCTCTTGCGCGATTCATGGCCAGCCGACTCGATGTCGATGTCGATGAGTTTCTGGCCGTCGACGATGGCAACCCGCAGCTCCTCGGAGTGGGTTGCGTTGAACAGCATGCGTTTCATGGGTATTCCGCTCCAGTGCGCCGGAGGCGCAGCCCGGCTGAGGCTGGCGGAACACGCCCCGCATCGCGGGGCCGACACACGCGAGAGGGAGCCGGCTCAGTGAGCCGGCAGACCGGGTGAGGGGACTGAAGGCAGTGGCGATAGCCTGCGTGATCCGCCGCGAGGGCCGCTGGGCCGAATCACACCGGGCCGCGCGGTACGGGGCGGCAGGGTGGTCGGGCACGGTGGGCCAAGGGAAATTCGCATGCTCCGGTCGGCCCTGCCGGCGATGGGTCGCCGGCAGCAGTCGGTGAGGTCTGGCTCGGGTTCGTCGTTGTTCCGCGCTCCCGCCTGGCGGGAGCCGCGAAAGGATGTTCTCTTGCTGCCGCTTTCCGGCCAGGGGGGCCGGGCCGATACAATGGCGACTCGGATGCCGCACCGGCAGACAGCCCTGAAAGTATAACCACATGAAGGCCTTACCGACAAAACCTGAGGCTCCGCCTGCAGGTCGGCTCGCGCCTTCCGGCAGCCCGGATGCGGTCCGCCTGCTCACGGTGGACGAGGACGACGGCGAGGGCCAGCGTCTGGACAACTTTCTCCAGCGGCATTACCGCGACATTCCCAAGAGCCATCTCTACCGGATCATCCGCAGCGGCGAGGTGCGGGTGAACGGCGGCCGCTGCCGTCCGGACGACCGCCTTGCCGGTGGCGACCGGGTCCGGGTGCCGCCCATCCGGCGCGCCGAGCCGGGGCCGTCCGAGCCGCCGGTCGCGCCGGCCGCGCCGATCGCGCTCCCCATCCTGTTCGAGGATGAACACCTGCTCGCGGTCGACAAGCCGGAGGGGCTGGCCGTGCATGGCGGCAGCGGGGTGGCGCATGGCGTGATCGAGCGGCTGCGCGCCGCGCGACCCCAGGCCGGGTTTCTGGAACTCGTGCATCGCCTCGATCGGGAGACCTCCGGGGTGCTGCTGATCTGCAAGAAGCGGCAGGCGCTGGTCGCGCTGCATGCCCAGTGGCGTGGCCGGGTTCCCCGCAAGCGTTATCTCGCGGCGGTCAGCGGCCGCTGGCCGCTGCGCACCCGCACGCTCGACCAGCCGCTGGAGCGTTATCTCACGGCCGACGGCGAGCGGCGGGTGAGCGTCAGCGCGCACGGGCAGGAAGCCATCTCGCGGGTCACCGGCCTGCAGCATGTCGCGCTCGACGGGCTGGGTGACTTCTCCCTGGTCAGCGTCGAGATCGAGACCGGCCGCACCCATCAGATCCGGGTCCATCTCGCCCATGCCGGCTTCCCCATCGCCGGCGACGACAAGTACGGCGACTTCCCGCTCAATCGCCTGCTGGCCCGGGCCGGTCATCGCCGCATGTTTCTGCATGCCGCCCGGCTCAGTCTGCGCCATCCGGTGGACGGCCGTCCGCTCACGCTCGAGGCGCCCACGCCGCTCGCCTTCCAGTCCTTCGCACCGTCCGGGGCATCCGCATGACCGTCCTCCTTGCCCCCGCCGCGCCACCGGCGCAGCCGATCGCGCTGGTGGTGTTCGACTGGGAAGGCACGCTCGTGCCGCTGCCCCGTCCGGGAGAGCCGGCGCGCCCGGTGCCCGGCGCGCAAGCCCTGCTGACCGAGCTGGCTGCGTTGGGCATCACGCTGGCGGTGGCCACCGGCAAGTCGCGGCGCGGGCTCGACGAGCAGTTGTCGGCCTTCGGCTGGCAGTCGCTTTTCGCCCTGACCCGCTGCGCGGGCGAGGGGCCGCCCAAGCCCGACCCGGCCTTGCTGCGCGAGATCTGCGACGAGCTCGCGGTGCCGGCTGCGCAGACCGTCATGATCGGCGATACCCGTCATGACCTGCAGATGGCCCGCGGGGCGGGGGCCCGCGCCCTGGGTGTGCTTGGCGGCCTCGATGACGCCGACGCGCTGGCGCAAGCCGGCGCGGCCGCCGTGCTGCCCGAGATGACCCTGGCCGGCGAGTGGCTGATCCCGCAGGTACCGCAGGCGCTGTCCGGGCTGCCGCCGGGGCGCCACTGGCGCGCGGTCTGCCCGATCGAGGCCGTGCCCGAGCAGCCCGAGGGCCTGCGCTTCGTCTGGCACCGCCTGCGCGGCCCGGATCGTCGCATCCGCCAGCCCGAGCCGGCCTTCCTCGTCAGGCACCGGGGCGGCGTGCGCGCCTACCTGAACCGGTGCGCCCACGCGCCGGTGGAGCTCGACTGGCCCGAGGGCCGGTTCTTCGACGAGAGCGGCCTATACTTGGTGTGCGCCACCCATGGTGCGATGTACCGTGCCGAAGACGGCACTTGCGCCGGCGGTCCGTGTCATGGCCGCAGCCTGGTGACGCTGGATGTCCGCGAGCGCGCGGGGCAGGTCTGGGTGGCATTCGAGAACGGCAGTCCATGAGCGATTCCCAAGACCCCACTTCCCGGCCATCCGAGGCCACACAACCGCCGGCGGGCGCCGCGCTGTCCGGTGACT
>JAGWVN010000053.1 GCA_018970865.1 Betaproteobacteria bacterium | reverse complement strand
ACTTGGCCTCGATGGCTGCCACCGACACCGGCTTGTCGTCGGCGGTGAGATAGACCCCGTACCAGGGCGCTCCGCCGTCGAGGATGTTGTCCTCGCGCTGATCGGTCCAGCGCCCGGCGGCGCGCAGGCCGTAGATGCTCGACATCAGCAGCGCCGCGCCATCGACCATGGCCGCGTCCACGACCTGCCCCTTGCCGGAGCGGCCGGCCTCATAGACCGCGGCGAGCAGGCCCATGGCCAGCAGCATCCCGCCGCCGCCGAAGTCGCCCACCAGGTTGAGCGGCGGCATCGGCACGCCATCGGCCGGACCGATGGCCGCCAGCACCCCGGTGAGCGCGATGTAGTTGATGTCATGGCCGGCCGCCTTGGCCATCGGGCCCTCCTGGCCCCAGCCGGTCATGCGGCCATACACCAGTCTCGGGTTGAGCGAGAGGCACTGGTCGGGCCCCAGGCCCAGCCGCTCCATGACGCCCGGCCGGAAGCCCTCGACCAGCACATCGGCCCGGGCGATCAGGCCGCGAAGCGTGGCCAGGTCATCGGCGGCCTTCAGGTCGAGCGCGATCGAGCGCCGTCCGCGCCCCAGCACCCCGAAGCGCTGGTCCACCGGGATGCCGAGGTCGGACGACTCCTTGCGGTCGACCCGCACCACGTCGGCGCCCATGTCGGCGAGCATCATCGCGCAGAACGGGCCGGGGCCGATGCCCGCGATCTCGACAACCTTCAAGCCTGCCAGTGGTCCCATGTCAGCATCCCCGGTTATTGACGAGGCCGCCACGGACCCCGTGTCCGCAGCCGAGCGCCGCCCTGATGGCGGCGATCGTGCCGTGTTTCATGGCCGGCCGCCATCGCAGGGGCGGGGGTTCCCGGAATTTGGCCGGCCCGCGCGTGTCGTTCAGAATCGCGACGAGCCGATGCCTTCCCGCAGGAGATCCTCCATGACAGCTTCCACCCTGGCGATCGAGGTCGCCCCCGTCCCCGAGCGACCCGAGACCACCGATGCGCGCATCCCGCCGCGCGATCGGGTGGTCACCCGCGCGCTCATGGAACGCTGGGTGCGTGAGTGCCCTGAGAAGGTCTTCATCGAGTTCGGCGACGATGGCGAACGATGGACCTACCGCCACTTCCGCGACCTGATCGTGCAGACCGCGCTCGGACTGCAGCGGCTCGGCGTCTCGCAGGGCGATCATGTGCTGGTCTGGCTGCCGAACAGCCGCGAGCATCTGCGGGTGTTCTTCGCCCTGAACTACCTGGGCGCGGTGTTCGTGCCGATCAACACCGCCTACAAGGGCGCGCTGCTGGCCCATGTGATCGAGAACGCCGATGCCCGGCTGGCGATCGTTCACGCCGACCTCGCCCCGCGCCTGGCCGGCGTCGCGCTGGCCGCGCTCACCGACGCGGTGGTGGTGGGCGAGCCCACCGAGTGCCCCGGGCTGCGCACCCATCGCTACGCCGATGTCCTGCTGCCTGCCGAGGGCCGGCTGGAAGCGCCGGCCCGCCCGATCGAACCCTGGGATCCGCAGTCGATCATCTACACCTCGGGGACCACCGGCCCCTCCAAGGGCGTGCTCTCGAGCTACCTGCACATCTACACCAACGCCGGACCCGAGACCTGGCCTTGCGTCACCGGTGAAGACCGGTTCCTGGTGAACATGCCGCTCTTCCACATAGGCGGCATGGGCGTGGTCTTCGTGATGTTCGTGCGCGGCGGCTCGGTGGCCTTCGTCGACCGCTTCGACACCGCGAGCTTTCTCGACACGGTGCGCCGCACCGGCACCACCGCCACCTTCCTGCTCGGGGTGATGGCCAGCTTTCTCGAGAAGCTCCCGCCGAAACCCGACGATGCCGACACGCCGCTGCGGCTTGCCTTCATGGTGCCGCTGGCCGGCGACATCGCTGCCTTCTCGCGCCGGTTCGGCTGTGAGATCTACACGATCTTCAACATGACCGAGATCTCCACCCCGATCATCTCGGAGCCCAATCCGCTGGTGCGGGGCACCTGCGGCCGAAAGCGCGAAGGCGTCGATGTCCGGCTGGTCGATGACAACGACTGCGAGGTGCCCGATGGCACGGTGGGCGAGATGATCGTGCGCACCGACCGGCCCTGGGGCATGAACAGCGGCTACTACAAGAATCCGAAGGCCACCGCGGAGGCCTGGCGAAACGGCTGGTTCCACACCGGCGACTCCTTCCGGCGCGATGCCCAGGGCTACTACTACTTTGTCGACCGCAAGAAGGACGCGATCCGCCGGCGGGGCGAGAACATCTCGTCCTTCGAGGTGGAGGCCGATGTGCAGGCCTTCCCCGCGGTTCGCGAGGTGGCCGCGATCGGCGTGCCCAACGAGATGAGCGAGGAGGATGTGCTGGTGGTGGTGGCGCCGATGCAGGGCGCGCGCATCGACCCTGCCGAGCTGCTCGCCTTCCTGCGCGAGCGCATGGCCCACTTCATGGTGCCGCGGTATGTGCGCGTGGTGGTCGAGCTGCCCAAGACGCCGAGCAACAAGGTCATGAAGGCCGAACTGCGGCGCGAAGGCGTCACCCCGGACACCTGGGACCGAGAGCGCGCCGGCATCACGGTGCGCTCCGACCGCTTCCAGCGCGCGGGATGACGCGCGCCCGGGCGGGCGATCCGCCCCTTGCGCAGGCCGGGCCGGCCGCGAGCGGGCCCGGCCCGATTACCATTCAGGGTTTTCGCGCCTTCAAGGATTGCCCATGAATCTCCAGGCACTGGTCGAACCCGACCGCGTCCACCGCAGCGTCTACACCGACCCCGCCATCTTCGATCTGGAGATGGCGCGCATCTTCGAGCGGGTGTGGGTCTACTGCGGCCATGAAAGCCAGGTACCGCGACCGGGCGACTACCACACCCTCACCATCGGCCGCCAGCCGATGATCATGGTGCGCGACCGCGATGGTGCGGTTCGGGTGCTCTACAACCGCTGCCCGCACCGCGGCGTGCAGCTGTGCGGCAACCAGAGCGGCAACACCGGCACCGGCTTCGTGTGCTCGTATCACGCCTGGTCGTTCCACCTCGACGGCCGGCTGCGGGCGCTGCCGCTGGCCCAGGGCTACGAGGGCACCCGCATGAACCGCGACAACCCGGACTGCCATGTCAAACGGGCGGCTCGGGTCGACAGCTATCGGGGCTTCGTCTTCGCCAGCCTGTCCGACGACGGCCCCTCGCTGCGCGAGTTCCTCGGCGAGGCGCGGGTGGCCTTTGACGACATGTGCGACCGCTCGCCGGTGGGCGAGGTCGAGGTCGTGCCCTACTGCCATCGGGTCATGCAGCACTCGAACTGGAAGTTCTTCATGGAGAACCAGCTCGACGCGCTGCACCCCTCGGTCACCCATCAGTCCACTGGCGTGCCGGCACGCCGGGTCGAGAACCGCATCCGTGCCGAGGGCGGCACGCCGCCGCTCCACTTCCACTATCTCTCGGCCTTCGCGTCCAGCTTCGACCAGTGGGATTCGGTGCAGACCGTCAACTTTCCGCACGGCCACGGCATTCTCAAGGGCTACATGGGCCTGCGCCCCACCGACCCCGACACCCTCGCCCATGAGGCGCTCCTGCGCGAGGCCTATGGCGAGGCGCGCACCGAGGAATACCTCTCGCGCAACATCCACCATGTGCTGATCTATCCCTACCTCTCGGTGCAGTCGCCGCTGCAGCAGCTGCGCTGCCTGCGGCCGGTGGCCGCCGATCGCACCCTCTCCGAGATCTGGCATTTCCGGCTCAAGGGCGTGCCCGAGGCGATCTACCGCCGGTCCATGTGGTACTTCAACCTGGTCAACTCGCCCGCCACGCCGATCAACGCCGATGACCTCGAGAACTGGACCAAGGCGCAATGGGGGCTGCAGTCGCGCGGCGGCGAGTGGGTCAGCCTGCACCGCGACGCCGGTGGCGACACCGAGGTCGATGGGGTGCTGATGTCCAACCACGGCACCTCGGAGGTGGTGATGCGCAACCAGTTCCGGGCCTGGTCCGACTACATGGGCGCCGATGGCGCCGCGGAGGCCTGAGATGAGCGCCAGCGACAAGAACGACACCACCGCCCTGGTCGGCAAGGCGCTGGACGGCGGCGTGATCATCGAGGCGATCGAATCGATGACCGGCGCGGAATCGATCGCGCCGGATCACACCGGCCGCGGTCATGCCGCCGTGCAGGGCACGCAGTATGTGCCGGCGGTGCCGGCCACTGCGCATGACCTGCAGCGCGAGGTCGAGAACTTTCTTTACCGCCAGGCCGCGCTGCTCGACGCGAAGTGCTGGCAGGACTGGATCGGGCTGTTCGCCGACGACGGCGTCTACTGGATGCCGATCGCGCAGGAACAGACCGACTGGGTGGGTCAGCCCTCCATCTTCGCCGAGGACCGGCTGATCATGGAGATCCGCATGGGCCGCCTCAACCATCCCAATGCCTGGTCGCAGGCGCCGCAGTGGGCCACCAGTCATCTGGTGGGCAATGTGGTCATCGAGTCGGCCAGCGCCGATCGCATCGAGGTGTGCTCGCGGTTCCAGATGATGGAACTGCGTCGCGACGATGTGCGGCACTTTGGCGGCACCTACCGCCACAGCCTGGTCCGCACCCCGCAGGGTCTGCGGATCGGGCTGCAGCGGGTCGATCTCATGAACGGCCGGGCGGTCTACGACTACGTGCTTCAGGCCTGGGTCTGAAACCGGCGTCCCGGTCAGTCAGTTTCGTGTAAGCACCGCGTCAGGGGCGCGTCAGGGCGCTCCGACAGACTCCGTCGGTCGGCTGGTACAGGCCGCCCATACCAAGACTAGGAGATGACGCGATGGCTACGACAATGAACGGCAAGGCGGCCTCGGGCGCGCCGATGACCGCCGAGGAGAAGAAGGTGATCTTCGCCTCCTCCCTCGGCACGGTGTTCGAGTGGTACGACTTCTACCTCTACGGCACGCTCGCCGTCATCATCGGCAACCAGTTCTTTTCGGCCCTTGATCCGGCCTCGCGCACGATCTTCTCGCTGCTTGCGTTTGCGGCCGGCTTCATCGTGCGGCCCTTCGGCGCGCTGGTGTTCGGCCGGCTGGGCGACATGATCGGCCGGAAGTACACCTTCCTGGTCACCATCCTGATCATGGGCGTATCCACGTTCGTCGTGGGCCTGCTGCCCAACTACGCGAGCATCGGCATCGCCGCGCCGGTGATCCTGATCATCCTGCGCATGCTGCAGGGCCTCGCCCTCGGCGGCGAGTACGGCGGCGCGGCCACCTATGTGGCCGAGCACGCGCCGCATGGCAAGCGTGGCGCCTTCACCTCCTGGATTCAGACCACCGCCACGGTGGGTCTGTTCCTGTCGCTGGTGGTGATCCTCGGGGTTCGCACCGCGATCGGCGAGACCGCTTTTGCCGACTGGGGCTGGCGGATTCCCTTCCTGGTCTCGGTCATCCTGCTCGGCATCTCGGTGTGGATCCGGCTGAGCATGAACGAGTCGCCGGCCTTCAAGAAGATGAAGGAGGAGGGCAAGACCTCCAAGGCGCCGCTGTCCGAGTCCTTCGGTCAGTGGAGGAACCTGAAGATCGTCATCCTCGCCCTGGTCGGCCTGACCGCGGGCCAGGCGGTGGTCTGGTACACCGGCCAGTTCTATGCGCTGTTCTTCCTCACCGGCGCGCTGAAGGTCGATGGCGCCACCGCCAATCTGCTGATCGCCGCGTCCCTGGTGCTCGGCACGCCCTTCTTCATCGTCTTCGGCTCGCTGTCCGATCGCATCGGCCGCAAGCCGATCATCATGGCCGGCTGCCTGATCGCCGCGCTCACCTACTTCCCGCTGTTCAAGGCGCTCACCGAGGCGGCCAACCCCGACCTCGCCGCGGCGCAGGCCAAGAACAAGGTGGTGGTGGTGGCCGATCCGGCCGAGTGCTCGTTCCAGTTCAACCCCACCGGTACGGTCAAGTTCGTCAGTTCCTGTGACATCGCCAAGCAGGTGCTGTCGGCCAACTCGGTGAGCTACGACAACGCAGCCGGCAGCGGCACGGCCAAGATCACCATCGGTGACAAGTCGATCGAGTCGTACACCTCTGCCGGTCTGCCGGCCGATCAGGCCAAGGCGCGCGATGCCGCGTTCAAGAAGGAAGTGGTCGATGCGCTGCGCGCCGCCGGCTATCCGGCCAAGGCCGATCCGGCCAAGGTCAACAAGCCGGTGATCGTGCTGATCCTGACCATCCTGGTGATCTATGTGACCATGGTCTACGGCCCGATCGCGGCCATGCTGGTGGAACTGTTCCCCACCCGCATCCGGTATACCTCGATGAGCCTGCCGTATCACATCGGCAACGGCTGGTTCGGCGGCCTGCTGCCCGCCACCGCGCTGGCGATCGTGGCCCAGACCGGCAACATGTACAACGGCCTGTGGTACCCGATCATCATCGCTCTGGTCACCTTCGTCATCGGCATGCTGTTCGTGCGCGAGACCAAGGATGTCGACATCTTCCAGCAAGACTGATCGGAGCCGGCCATGTGGAAGATCATCGTCGGTTTCGTCGTGATCGCCGCGCTTGCGATGGTGCTGCTGCTCAAGGGCGGCGGCGATGTCGACATGACGGGTGAGAAGCACAGCGTCGAACCGGCCGCCGGCGAGGCGAAGAAGTAGGCGGCAGTAGCCGGCGCCCGACGCCTGTCTACGCCACGCGGCGGGGCAGGCGATCGGGCGCTCGGTCTTTCTGGACGACCTGAAGGGCTGCGGTGCCGAACCGGCGGGCGCCGGTACAATGCGCGCCGTCTCTTCGAGCATCCTCCATGGCGACACGCAAAGGCGATTACAGCGAAGCCTCCATCCGGGTCCTCAAGGGCCTGGAGCCGGTCCGGCAGCGGCCCGGCATGTACACCCGCACCGACAACCCCCTGCACATCATCCAGGAGGTGATCGACAACGCCGCCGACGAGGCGCTGGCCGGCGCCTGCCGCGAGATCGCGGTGCATCTCGGGGCCGACGGCGCGATCAGCGTCGAGGACGACGGCCGGGGCATTCCGGTGGGCTTGCATCCGCAGGAACAGGCGCCGGTGGTCGAGATCGTGTTCACCCGGCTGCATGCCGGGGGCAAGTTCGACAAGCAGGCCGGCGGCGCCTACAGCTTCTCGGGCGGCCTGCACGGCGTGGGCGTGTCGGTGACCAATGCGCTGTGCAGCCGGCTCGAGGTGACGGTCTGGCGCGATGGGCAGGTGAGCGAGATCGGCTTTGCCGGCGGCGAGGTGGCGCGACCGCTGGTCTCGCGGCCGGCTGCCCGCGGCGACCGGCGCAGCGGCACCCGGGTGCGCTGCCTGCCCGATCCGAAGTACTTCGACACCCCGCAGGTGCCGCTGCCCGATCTGATCCGCCTGCTGCAGTCCAAGGCGGTGCTGCTGCCCGGGGTGCGGGTGCGGCTTGCCGACGAGAAATCGGGCCGCGACTGGTCCTGGCAGTACGACGAGGGCCTGCGCGGGTATCTGCGCGAGGCGCTGGCCCAGGGCGGCGCCCCCGAGCCCATCATCCCGCCGCTGGAGGGCGACCAGCGCTACGCCGCCGGCCACGACAGCTTCGCCGAAGGCGAGGGCGCGCACTGGGTGCTGGTCTGGACCGAGGAAGGGCCGCTGGTGCGCGAGTCCTATGTGAACCTCATTCCCACCACCGCCGGCGGCACCCACGAGGCCGGCCTGCGAGACGGCGTGTTCGGCGCCATCCGCTCCTTCATCGAACTGCACTCGCTGCAGCCCAAGGGCCTGAAGCTGCTGCCCGAGGACGCATTCGCGCGTGCGAGCTTCGTGCTGTCGGCGCGGGTGCTCGATCCGCAGTTCCAGGGTCAGATCAAGGAACGCCTCAATTCCCGCGATGCGCTTCGGCTGGTCTCTTCGCTGGTGCGGCCGCAGCTCGAGCTCTGGCTGAACCAGCATGTCGACCAGGGCCGGCGGCTTGCCGAGCTCGTCATCCGTCAGGCGCAGGCCCGCAGCCGCGCCGCGCAGCGGGTGGAGAAGCGCAAGAGTTCCGGCGTGGCCGTGCTGCCCGGCAAGCTCACCGACTGCGAATCCACCGACCTCACCCGCAACGAGCTTTTCCTGGTGGAGGGCGATTCGGCGGGCGGTTCGGCCAAGCAGGGCCGCGACAAGGAGTTCCAGGCCATCCTGCCGCTGCGGGGCAAGGTGCTCAATGCCTGGGAAACCGAGCGCGACCGGCTGTTCGCCAACAACGAGATCCACGACATCGCCGTGGCCATCGGCGTCGATCCGCATGGTCCCACCGACGAGCCCGATCTCTCCCGGCTGCGCTACGGCCGGATCTGCATCCTGTCGGATGCCGATGTCGACGGCTCGCACATCCAGGTGCTGCTGCTCACGCTCTTCTACCGGCACTTTCCCCGGCTCATCCAGCGTGGCCATGTCTGCATCGCGCGGCCGCCGCTCTATCGGGTGGATGTCCCCGCCCAGGGGCGGCGCCCGATGCGAAAGCTCTACTGCCTCGACGACGGCGAGCTTCGCCATGTGGAAGACCGGCTGCGCAAGGAAGGGGTGCGGGAAGGCGCCTGGAGCATCTCCCGCTTCAAGGGGCTCGGCGAGATGAGCGCCGAGCAGCTCTGGGAGACCACCATGAACCCCGACACCCGGCGCCTGCTGCCGGTGCGGGTGGGCGAGGCGGGTGAGCAGGCCGCGTCCGAGCGCTTCACCATGCTGATGGGCAAGGGCGAGGCGGCGGCCCGGCGCGCCTGGCTCGAGGCGCGCGGCAACGAGGCCGAGGTGGACATCTGATGACCGACGACCTGTTTGCCAACCTGCCGGCGCCTGCGCCGGGCCAGTCGCTCGATCTCGCCGGCTATGCCGAGCGCGCCTATCTCGACTATGCCATCTCGGTGGTCAAGGGGCGCGCGCTCCCTGACCTGTGCGACGGCCAGAAGCCGGTGCAGCGGCGCATCCTGCACGCCATGAACGAGATGGGCCTGGCCGAGGGCGCCAAGCCGGTGAAGTCCGCCCGGGTGGTGGGCGATGTGCTCGGCCGATTCCATCCGCACGGCGACACCGCCGCCTACGAGGCGCTGGTGCGCATGGCCCAGCCCTTCACCCTGCGCTATCCGCTGATCGACGGTCAGGGCAATTTCGGCTCGCGCGACGGCGACGGCGCGGCGGCCATGCGCTACACCGAAGCCCGCCTCACCCGTCACGCCCGGCTGCTGCTCGACGAGATCGACGAGGGCACGGTCGACTTCGTGCCCAACTACGACGGCTCGGCCCGTGAGCCGCGCCAGCTGCCGGCGCGCCTGCCGATGATGCTGCTCAACGGCGCCTCGGGCATCGCGGTGGGGATGGCCACCGAGATCCCGCCCCACAACCTGCGCGAGGTGGCCGCGGCTGCCGCGCTCATGGTGCGCGAGCCCGACAGCTCCCTCGACGCGCTGATGGCGCTCCTGCCGGGCCCCGACTTCCCGGGCGGCGCCCAGGTGATCTCCTCGCCCGCCGACCTGCGCGAGATCTATGCCGGTGGCCGCGGCTCGCTGCGCCTTCGCGCCCGTCATGTGGTCGAGGATCTTGCCCGCGGGCAGTGGCAGCTGGTGGTCACCGAGCTGCCGCATGGCGTGTCGGCCCAGAAGGTCCTCGAGGAGATCGAGGAGCTGACCAATCCGCGGGTCAAGGCCGGGCGCAAGTCGCTTGCGCCCGAGCAGCTCCAGACCCGGCAGACCGTGCTCGCGGTTCTCGACGCGGTGCGCGACGAGTCGGGCAAGGATGCCGCCGTGCGGCTGGTGTTCGAGCCGCGCAGTTCGCGCATCGCGCCCGAGGAACTCCTCACCACCCTGCTGGCCCATACCAGCCTCGAGACCAGTCTCGCGGTCAATCTGGTGTGCATCGGTCTGGACGGCCGGCCCGCCCAGAAGGGCCTGGTCGCGGTGCTTGGCGAGTGGGTGCGCTTCCGGCTCGAGACCGTCACCCGGCGCTCGCGCCATCGCCTGGCCGAGGTCGATGCGCGCATCCACATCCTGGAGGGTCGGCAGCTCATCCTGCTGCACATCGACGAGGTGATCCGCATCATCCGCGAGTCCGACGAACCGCGCGCGGCGCTGATCGCCCGCTTCGGCCTCACCGAGCGCCAGGCCGACGACATCCTCGAGATCCGCCTTCGCCAGCTTGCCCGCCTCGAGACGCTGCGCATCGAGCGTGAGCTGACCGAGCTCGTCGAACGCAAGCGCGGCCTGGAAGCGCTGCTCGCCAGCCCGGCCGCGATGCGGCGCCAGGTGGTGCGCGAGATCGAGCAGGATGCGAAGCAGTACGGCGATGACCGGCGCACCCTCATCGAGGAGGCACGCCGCGCGGTGATGGGCGTGCGGGTGGTCGAGGAGCCGGTCACCGTGATCATCTCGGCGCGGGGCTGGGTGCGCGCGCGCCAGGGCCATGGCCACGACCCCGCGTCCTTCCAGTTCAAGGCCGGCGACAGCCTGTCGGGTGCCTGGGAGGTGACCACCGTGGACTCGGTCTACGGCGTGGGCAGCAACGGGCGGGTGTACTCGGTGGCGGTGTCGCAGCTGCCGTCGGCCCGCGGCGATGGCGTGCCGATCACCACCCTGGTCGAACTCGAGGCCGGCACACGGCTCGATCATCTTTTCGCGGCCGCAGCCGATGCCGGGGTGTGTCTGGCCACGCGGCAGGGTGTCGGGCTGGTCTGCCAGGCCGGCGATCTGGGCGGCCGCAACCGTCAGGGCAAGGCCTTCCTCGCCCTCGACGAGGGCGACGAGCCGCTCGCGCCCGTGGTCTTCGCGCCCGAGCATGACCGGGTGCTGTGCCTCTCGGGCGAGGGCAGGGCGCTGGTGTTCGACCGCGATCAGCTCAGGCAGCTGCGCAACGGCGGCCGTGGCAGCCTGCTCATGGCCCTGGAGGCCGGAGAAACCCTGGCTCAGGCACTGGTTTTCGGGGCGCCGGGCGTGGTCATCCAGGGCATCGGTCGGGGCGCGAAGGCGCTCAGCCGCGAATTCAGCGCCCGCGAACTCGAGGGCTGGCGCGGTCAGCGCGCCCGCAAGGGCCGGCTGCTCGAACCGCGCCTGCGCGAACCGCTGGCGCGGCGCCGAACCGGCGCATAACTCGGGCATAATCGCGCGGCACTGCCCCCCAGACGGGGCAGACACACAACAAGGCCCATCAGGGTCCGGAGGAGCGCAATGGCTGCTGTCGCCATCCGCGGGGTGCACAAGCACTTCGGCGAAACCAAGGTCATCAAGGGTGTGGATGTCGCCATCGCCGATGGCGAGTTCTGCGTGCTGGTCGGCCCGTCCGGCTGTGGCAAGTCCACGCTATTGCGCATGGTGGCCGGCCTCGAGGAGATCTCGTCGGGCACCATCGAGATCGGTGGCAAGGTCGTGAACGATGTCCCGCCCAAGGAGCGCGACATCGCCATGGTCTTCCAGAACTACGCGCTCTATCCGCACATGAAGGTCTACGACAACATGGCCTTCAGCCTGAAGCTGGCCAAGGCCGAGCGTGCCGAGATCGACCGCCGCGTGCAGGAGGCCGCGCGCATCCTGGGCCTGTCGCAACTGCTCGACCGCTATCCCCGGCAGCTCTCCGGCGGGCAGCGTCAGCGGGTGGCCATGGGTCGCGCGATCGTGCGCGACCCGCAGGTCTTCCTGTTCGACGAGCCGCTGTCCAACCTCGATGCCAAGCTGCGCGTGCAGATGCGCACCGAGATCAAGGAACTGCATCAGCGGCTGCGCACCACCTCGGTGTATGTCACCCACGACCAGATCGAGGCCATGACCATGGCCGACAAGATCGTGGTCATGCACGACGGCATCGTCGAGCAGATGGGCTCGCCGCTCGAACTCTACGACCGCCCGGCCAACACCTTCGTCGCCGGCTTCATCGGATCGCCGGCCATGAACATGCTCAAGGGCGTGGTCAGCGCCGGTGGCGCCGGCATCGATCTGGCGGGCGGCGGGTCGGTGGCCGTGCCGGGCCTGCAGGCCAGCCCCGGGCAGGCCATCACCTTCGGGATTCGGCCCGAGCACCTCAGCCTGGGCGGCAGCGGCATCGCCGCCGAGGTGGTGGTGGTCGAGCCCACCGGCGCCGACACCCAGGTCTACGCCCGCAGCGGCGCGGGCAACATCAGCGCCATCTTCCGCGAGCGGCACACCTTCCGGCCAGGCGATCACATCCTGCTCGCCCCCGACAGCGCCGCCCTGCATGTGTTCGACGCCGCCTCCGGGCGCCGTCTGGCCACCGCCTGAGCGCGAATCACCCTGTTCCACCCCGGCAGCGCACAACCCGCTGCCAGCCCCAGCGACATCCAACAAGGAGACATTCGATGACCCAGAGTCCGCGTCGCGATTTCCTGAAGACCTCGGCCGGCGCCACCGCCGGCGCCGCCCTTGCCGGCGCGCCCGCCGTGCATGCCCAGGCCACCTGGAGCAACCAGCCCGAGAAGGGCGCCAAGCTGCGCGTGCTGCGCTGGAAGCGCTTCGTCCAGGGGGACGAAGATGTCTATCTGGCCAATGTCCGCAAGTTCACCGAGAAGACCGGCATCGAGGTGCGGGTCGATCACGAAAGCTGGGAGGATGTCCGTCCGAAAGCGGCCGTGGCGGCCAATGTGGGCAGCGGTCCCGACATCATCCTGGGCACCAACGACGATGCCAACCTCTACCCCGAGAAGCTCGTTGATGTGACCGACCTCGCCACTTACCTCGGCCGCAAGTACGGTGGCTGGTATCCGGTGTGCGAGCAGTACCTTCGCCCCGACGGCAAGAAGTGGATCGCGATTCCCCTGGGCGCCGCCGGCGGCGCCATGGTCTATCGCGACAGCCAGATCAAGGCGGCGGGATTCCAGTCCTTCCCGCGGGACACCGACGGTTTCCTGCGCCTGATGAAGGCGCTCAAGGACAAGGGCACGCCGGGCGGCTTTGCGCTGGGCAACGCCACGGGTGATGCCAACGGGTTCTGCCACTGGCTGATCTGGGCCTTCGGCGGCAAGCTCGCCAACGAGAAGAACGAGGTGGTGCTCAACAGCCCCGAGACCATCCGCGCGCTCGACTACGCCAAGGAGCTGTACGGCACCTTCGTGCCGGGCACCCTGTCGTGGCTCGACCCGAACAACAACAAGGCCTTCCTCGACGGCCAGATCAGCGTCACCAACAACGGCATCTCGGTGTACTACGCCGCCAAGAACTCCAGCGATCCGAAGGTCAAGGAACTGGCCTCCGACATCCAGCACGCCAACATGCCGATCGGCCCCGTGGGCGTGCCCACCGAGTTCCATCTGTTCTTCAACCAGATGATCTTCCGGCACACCAAGTATCCCAAGGCGGCCAAGGAGTTCCTGCGCTTCATGATGGAAGAAGAGCAGTTCAGCCCCTGGATGAAGGCCTCGATCGGCTATGTCGCCCAGCCGCTGGTGGCCTACGAGAAGAATCCCATCTGGACCGAAGACCCCAAGCACACCCCGTATCGCGATGTGATGAAGCAGATGCGGCCGGCGGGGTACTCCGGCCGGCTCGGCTATGCCTCGGCCGGCGCCACCGCGGACTTCATCATCGTCAACATGGTGGCCGAGGCGGCCTCCGGCAAGTCCACCGCCAAGGAAGCGGCCGAGCGCGCGCAGAAGCGTGCCGAGCGCTACTACCGGGTCTGACAGTCGCCCGTCGCGTGCCCGCATGAGGGCACGCTCTTCCCGGTGCGCGGGCCTCTCCCCCGCGCACCGGATACGCCAACCTTCCTGCCGGATGAGACCGTGTCATTCCTCGCTCGCCTGCAGAACAGCCGCAACGGTCTGGGCATCGCCTTCATGCTGCCCGCGGCCGTCCTGCTGCTGCTGTTCCTGACCTACCCGCTGGGGCTCGGTGTCTGGCTCGGATTCACCGACGCCAAGATCGGTCGACCGGGCGTGTTCGTCGGGCTCGAGAACTACGCGTTCCTGATCAGCGACTCGGTCACCCGCCTGTCCCTGTTCAACACGCTGTTCTATACGATCATCGCCAGCATCCTCAAGTTCCTGCTCGGGCTGTGGCTGGCGCTGCTGCTGAATCGCGCGCTGCCCTTCAAGACGCTGCTGCGTGCCGTGGTGCTGCTGCCCTGGATCGTCCCCACCGCGCTGTCGGCGATCGCCTTCTGGTGGCTCTATGACGCCCAGTTCTCGGTGTTCAGCTGGGTGCTGGTCAAGCTCGGGCTGATCGACAGCTATGTGGACTTCCTCGGCGACCCCTGGAATGCCCGCTTCTCGACCATCGCGGCCAATGTCTGGCGAGGCATCCCCTTCGTCGCGATCTCGCTGCTGGCCGGCCTTCAGACCATCTCGCCGTCTCTCTACGAGGCGGCCGCCATCGACGGCGCAACGCCCTGGCAGCGCTTCCGTTTCGTGACCCTGCCGCTGCTCACGCCGATCATCGCGGTGGTGATGACCTTCTCGGTGCTGTTCACCTTCACCGACTTCCAGCTGATCTATGTGCTCACCCGCGGCGGGCCGCTCAACGCCACCCACCTGATGGCCACGCTGTCCTTTCAGCGGGCGATCTCCGGCGGTGCCATGGGCGAGGGCGCGGCGCTGGCCACTGCCATGGTGCCGTTCCTGCTGGCCGCCATTCTCTTTTCCTACTTCGGCCTGCAGCGTCGGGCCTGGCAACAGGGGTCGGACCGATGAGCGCGGACAAGGACACCGTCGGCATGGATTTCCTCGAGAGCCTGCCGAGGCGCTGGGTGGTTGCGTACATCCCGATCGGGCTGTTCGTGTTCGTGCTGCTGTTTCCGTTCTACTGGATGGTGATCACCGCCTTCAAGCCGAACAACGAACTGCTCTCTCGTGACGGCAACCCGTTCTGGGTGGTCGAGCCCACGCTGGCGCATTTCCGCAAGCTGCTGTTCGAGACCGCCTACCCGGAGTGGCTGCTCAACACCATGATCGTCGCCGTGGTGTCCACCTTCCTGTCGCTGCTCGCCTCGGTGTTCGCGGCCTATGCCATCGAGCGCCTGCGCTTCAAGGGGGCGCGGCAGGCGGGGCTGGCGATCTTCATGGCCTACCTGATCCCGCCGTCCATCCTGTTCATTCCGCTGGCGGTGGTGCTGCAGGGGCTTGGCCTGTTCAACACGCGCTGGGCGCTGATCTTCACCTACCCGACCTTCCTGATCCCCTTCTGCACCTGGCTGCTGATGGGCTACTTCCGCTCCATTCCCTACGAGCTCGAGGAGTGCGCGCTGATCGACGGGGCCACCCGCTGGGAGATCCTGGTCAAGATCATCCTGCCGCTGGCAGTGCCCGGCCTGATCTCCGCCGGCATCTTCGCCTTCACCCTGTCCTGGAACGAGTTCATCTACGCGCTGACCTTCGTCTCCGACTCCGAGATCAAGACCGTGCCGGTGGCGGTGGTCACCGAACTCGTCGAAGGCGATGTCTATCACTGGGGGCCGCTGATGGCGGGCGCGCTGCTTGGCTCGCTGCCGGTGGCGGTCTTCTATTCCTTCTTCGTCGAGTACTACGTCTCCGGCATGACCGGCGCCGTCAAGGAGTGATGCCGGCATGAACGATTCGCCCGTGGTGCTGTTCGAGGAGCGTCCTGCCGCCGGCGGACGGCGGCTGGGCGTGGTCACCCTCAACCGCCCCCGCCAGCTCAACGCGATCACGCTCGAGATGTGCGAGCGCATGCTGGCCACCTTGCGCACCTGGGCCTCCGACGAGGGGATCGCCCTGGTGATGCTGCAGGGGGCGGGCGATCGCGGCTTTTCCGCGGGTGGCGATGTTGCCGAGGTGGTCCGGCAGGTGCGGGCCGGTGGCGAGCGTCGCTTCGTCTACGGCGATGCCTTCTTTGCCGTGGAGTATCAGCTCGATCTGCTGCTGCACACCTATCCCAAGCCGCTGCTGTCCTGGTCGCACGGGGTGTGCATGGGCGGGGGTGTCGGGCTGGTGGCGGGCGCCAGCCACCGGGTGATCAGCGAGGGTTCGCGGGTGGCCATGCCCGAGATCCACATCGGCCTGTTCCCGGATGTGGGCGGAGGCTATTTCCTCAACCGGGTGCCAGGCGGCATCGGGCGGGTGATGGCGCTCACCGGCCTCACCCTGAACGAGGCCGACACCCTGTTCGCCGGCCTGGCCGACTACTTCATCGCGCAGGAGTTCCGCGACGCCGTGGTCGACGAGATCCTCGCCCATGCCTGGTCGGGCAGTCCGCGCGCGGATGCGGCGGCCCTGTCGCACCTGCTGATGGCCCATCACCGTCGCTGCAAGCCGGGTCTGCCCCTGAACCACCTCGCGCAGTACTTCGACGCATTGCGGTTCATCGCGATGCAGCCCAGCCTCACCGGGGTGCGTGATTCGCTCGCGGCGGCAGCGGCCGATGATCCCTGGTTCGCCGCCCCGGCGCGCAGCCTTGCCGAGGGCAGCGCGATCGCCGCCTGGGTCACCGACGAATACCTGCGCCGGACCCGACACGCCTCCCTGGCCGAGGTGCTGGCCCTCGATCTCGTGCTCGCCCGCCAGTTCCAGCGCCGCCATGACTTTGCCGAAGGGGTGCGCGCGCTGCTGATCGACAAGGACCGCAAGCCGCGCTGGGCGCATCCCGATCTGGCCGCGGTGCCGCTCGACGAGGTCGAGGCCCACTTCCGCTGAGCCGTCCGGGCGCCGGTGCTTGAAATCGCCGGTGCCGTCCCCATGTGCCCCGGCGGACCCGGCCGCAACGACGGCCGCCTGCCGGTCTCGTGCCGGCGCCTGCCTGCCCACCCGCCACCATGGACGCCATGAAGGAAACCCTGGGATTCCAGACCGAGGTGCGTCAGCTCCTGCAGCTGATGATTCACTCCCTCTACAGCCATCGCGAGATCTTTCTGCGCGAGCTGATCTCGAACGCCTCCGATGCCTGCGACAAGCTTCGCTTCGAGGCGATCGATCAGCCGGCGCTGCTGTCCGACGATCCGGAGCTCGCCATCCGGCTCGAGTATGACCGCGAAGCGCGCACCATCACCATTGCCGACAACGGGATCGGCATGTCCCGCCAGGAGGCGATCGATCATCTCGGCACCATCGCCCGCTCCGGCACCCGCGAGTTCTTCGGCAAGCTCTCCGGCGATCAGGCTCGCGATGCCCAGCTGATCGGCCAGTTCGGCGTGGGCTTCTACTCCGCCTTCATCGTGGCCGACCGGGTGACGGTGCTCACGCGCCGTGCCGGCCTGGGCGCGCAGGAGGGGGTGCGATGGGAGTCCGATGGCACCGGCGAGTTCAGCGTCGAGTCGGTGGAACTGCCGCGGCGCGGCACCGAGGTGATCCTGCATCTGCGGCCCGATCCGGAAGGCGGCGATGCCGAATCGGCGTTCTCGTCGCTGCTGTCTTCCTGGGAACTGCGCAGCATCGTGCGCAAGTACTCCGACCATGTCGCGCTGCCGATCCGCATGCGCCGGGAAGAGTGGGACAAGGACAAGGCCGCCTACCGCACCCTCGACGAGTGGGAGACGGTGAACCAGGCCAGCGCGCTGTGGGCGCGCCCCAAGAGCGAGATCGACGACGATCAGTACAAGTCCTTCTACCGGCACCTGTCGCCCGGCGATGACGAGCCGCTCGCCTGGACCCACAACCGCGTCGAGGGGCGCAGCGAGTACACGCAGCTGCTCTACATCCCGGGCAAGGCGCCCTTCGACCTCTTCGATCGCCAGCAGCGGCGCGGGCTCAAGCTCTATGTGCGCCGGGTCTTCATCATGGACGAGGCGGGCGACCTGCTGCCCGCCTACCTGCGCTTCGTCCGCGGGGTGGTCGATTCCGCCGATCTGCCGCTGAATGTCTCGCGCGAGCTGCTCCAGGAGAGCCGCGATGTGCGGGCCATCCGAGAAGGCTGCACCCGCCGCGTGCTGAGCATGCTGGAAGACCTGGCCAGCAGCCAGCCCGAGCGTTACGCGCAGTTCTGGCGCGAATTCGGCCAGGTGCTGAAGGAGGGCATCGGCGAGGATGTCGGCCAGCAGGAGCGGCTGTCCGCGCTGCTGCGCTTCGCCTCGACGCAGAACGACGGCGACGAGCAGACGGTCGCGCTCGCCGACTATGTCGGCCGCATGAAGGATGGCCAGAAGGCCATCTACTATGTCACCGGCGAAAGCCCCGCCGCCGCGCGCAACAGCCCGCACCTGGAGGTCTTCCGCAAGAAGGGCATCGAGGTGCTGCTGCTCACCGATCGGGTCGACGAGTGGATGCTCTCCTTCCTGCAGTCCTGGCAGGACAAGCCGCTGGTCTCGGTCTCGCGCGGCGGTCTCGATCTCGGCGAACTCGCTGACGAAGCCGAGAAGAAGCAGGCCGAGGCCGCCGCCGATGCCTTCAAGCCGCTGGTCGAGAAGCTGCGCGCGAGCCTCGGCGAGCGGGTCAAGGAGGTGCGGATCACCGCCCGCCTGACCGACTCGCCCTGCTGCCTGGTGTCCGACGAGGGCGAGATGAGCGGTCATCTCGAGCGCCTGCTGCGTCAGGCCGGGCAGAAGGCGCCGCCGCGACGCCCGATCCTCGAGATCAATCCCGAGCACGGCCTGCTGCGGCGACTGAGCCCCGAGGACCCGGCATTCGACGACTGGGCCGGCCTGCTTTTCGATCAGGCCTTGCTGGCCGAGGGCGGGCAGCTCGACGATCCCGCCGGATTCGTGCGTCGCCTGAACGGCATGCTGCTCGCGGAACGGGCGGCGTGAGCGTCGCGGGCCGGCACCGTCCGGTCTCGGTGCCCATCACCCTCTCCGAGAGCGAGGGGGTGCGTTGCCTGCACTTCGGCACGCCCTGGGTCCAGGGGGCGATGCTGGTCGCCCAGCCGCAGGTCCTGGTCCTCGAATACATCCAGCGCATGATGGCCTGGCTGCTGTTCCTGCACCCACCGGCCGAGATCCTGCAGCTCGGTCTGGGCGCCGGGTCGCTCACCCGGCTGGCTCACCGGCGGTTCAGGCGATCACGGGTGACGGTGGTCGAGGCCAGCCGGGATGTCATCGATGTCTGTCATGCCTGCTTCGCCCTGCCGCCCGCGGACGAGCGCCTGCGCCTGCGCTGCGACGACGCACAACGCTTCGTCGCTCGCGCTGACGCCTCAGGCCGATACGGCGTGATCCAGATCGATCTCTACGATGCCGACGCACGAGGTCCGACCTGTGACAGCCTCGCCTTCTATCAGGACTGCCGGCGCGCGCTCACCGATGTCGGGGTGTGCGTGGTCAACCTGTTCGGGCGCCACGCCTCCTATCGGCGCAACCTCGCCCGCCTGAACCGGGTGTTCCAGGGCCGCATTCTGGCCCTGCCGGCGGGGACGGCCGGCAACATCGTGGTGCTCGCCTTCAAGGGGCCGCCGCTTTCCGTCGCCTGGCCCGCGCTCCGGGAGCGGGCGGCCGTCGTCGACCGGCATTTCGGCTGGCCCGCGGGGCAATGGGTGAACGCGATCCGCCAGGCCCGGCCGGGCGAGCGCTGCGCGGTCTGAGCAGCCGCTCGCGGGCGGGCGGGCGCCGCCCATCCAGGGCGGGCGCGGCCGTTGGGCATGGCCCTGATACCCTTGGAGGAACATCCGCCTTCGCGCCGGTCGAGGCCGTCGCTGCCGCCATGTCCGCACTCCCCAGACCAGAAGGCACGCCCTTGAGCGCATCGGGATTCACGGAACGCCGCCGCCAGGAGCGGCGTCGCCAGTCGGCCGAGCATGGCCTGGGCCGTCCGGGGCAGCGCATCCTGGTGACCGATGTCGTCGCCGCGCTGGTGGCCGATGGCCTGCTCGATCCGGCCGAAGGGAGCAAGGCGACGAGCTATGCCAGCCTTGGCAGCAGCGATCAGCACGCCCTGGTGTCGCTTGCCCAGCGCAAGCTTCGCGACGCGCGCCCCCCGCACCGGGTGCTCGATCTCGAGACGCTCACCGAGTGGTTCGCCGGGCGGGTGGGCCTCGACTATGTCCACATCGATCCGCTGCGCATCAACCTGTCGCGCGTGGCCGATGTCATGTCGAGCCAGTACGCCACCCGCTTCCGGATCCTGCCCCTGGAGGTACGGCCGGGCGAAGTGGTGGTGGCCACCGCCGAACCGAACATCACCGACTGGGTGGCCGAGATCGGCCAGCTGCTTCGCGCCGACATCCGGCGGGTGGTGGCCAATCCGCAGGACATCAACCGCTACATCGCGGAGTTCTTCTCGCTGGCCAAGTCGGTGCGGGACGCCCAGAAGAGCGGCGCCAGCAACAATCAGAACAACTTCGAGCAGCTGGTCGAGCTCGGCCGCAGCGGCAAGTCGCTCGACGCCAACGACCAGCATGTGGTCACCATCGTCGACTGGCTGATGCAGTACGCCTTCGATCAGCGGGCCAGCGACATCCACCTCGAGCCCCGGCGGGAACTCGGCGTGATCCGCTTCCGGATCGACGGGGTTCTGCACAATGTCTACCAGGTACCGTCGTCGGTGCTGGCCGCGATGACAAGCCGCCTCAAGCTGCTCGGGCGCATCGATGTGGTCGAGAAGCGCCGGCCCCAGGACGGGCGCATCAAGACTCGTGGCGCCACCGGGCGCGAGATCGAGCTGCGCCTGGCCACGCTGCCCACGGCTTTCGGCGAGAAGCTGGTGATGCGCATCTTCGACCCCGAGGTGCTGGTCAAGGACTTCGCCGATCTGGGCTTCAGCGACGAGGATCAGGCCACCTGGAACGGCATGGTGAGCCGCCCGAACGGCATCGTGCTGGTGACCGGGCCCACCGGCTCGGGCAAGACCACCACGCTCTACACCACGCTCAAGCAGCTCGCCACCGAGGAGGTGAATGTCTGCACGGTGGAAGACCCGATCGAGATGGTCGAGCCGGCCTTCAACCAGATGCAGGTGGTGCACGGCATCGACCTCTCCTTCGCCGACGGGATCCGCGCCCTGATGCGCCAGGATCCCGACATCATCATGGTTGGCGAGATCCGTGACCTGGAGACCGCCGAGATGGCGATCCAGGCCGCGCTGACCGGTCATCTGGTGCTGTCCACCCTGCACACCAACGATGCGCCCAGCGCGATCACCCGGCTGCTCGACCTGGGCGTGCCCTCGTACCTGATCAACTCCACCGTCATTGGCGTCATGGCGCAGCGGCTGGTGCGCACGCTGTGCCCGCACTGCAAGCAGGAGGGCGAAACGCTGAGCGACGAACAGTGGAAGGGCCTGATCAGCCCTTTCAGGGCGCGCAAGCCCGATCGGGTCTGGCGCGCCGTGGGCTGCCTGGATTGCCGCATGACCGGCTACAAGGGCCGGGTGGGGCTCTACGAGATCATGTCGGTGACGGACGCCCTGCGCGCCCAGGTGTCAGATGAGCCCGATCCGCGGAAGATCCGAAGCACGGCCATCCAGGGCGGGCTGCGGCCGCTGCGCCTGTCGGGCGCGCAGAAGATCGCCCAGGGAGACACCACCTTCGAGGAAGTGGTGCGCAACGCGCCGCCGATCGAGCACTGAGACGGCGCGCGGCCGGCTGTTCGAGGCCGCCTACTTCGAGAGCTCGCGCATCGCCCGCTCGAGGCCGGCGAGGGTCACAGGGTACATGCGGGCCTGCATCAGCTGCTTGATGACGGAGATCGACTGGCGGTACTCCCACACCCCCTCGGGCTCGGGATTGAGCCAGGCGAACTTCGGGAATCGTTCGACCAGACGGCGCAGCCAGATGGCGCCCGCCTCTTCGTTGTTGTATTCCACCGAGCCGCCGGGCTGCAGCACCTCGTAGGGGCTCATGGTGGCGTCGCCCACGAAGATCAGGCGGTAGTCGCTGTTGTACTTGCGGATGACATCCCAGGTGGAGTGCCGCTCGGAGTGACGCCGGCGGTTGTTCTTCCAGACGAAGTCATAGACGCAGTTGTGGAAGTAGTAGAACTCGAGGTGCTTGAACTCGCTGCGCGCGGCGGAGAAGAGCTCCTCGGTCTGCTTGATGTGGTCATCCATGGTGCCGCCGACATCGAGAAGCATGAGCACCTTGATGGTGTTGTGCCGCTCGGGCACCAGCTTGATGTCGAGATAACCGGCGTTGCGCGCCGTGCTGGCGATGGTGTCGTCGAGGTCGAGTTCCTCTTCGGCGCCTTCACGGGCGAACTTGCGCAGGCGGCGCATCGCCACCTTGATGTTGCGGGTGCCGAGTTCGATCTGGTCGTCGTAATCGCGGTAGCTGCGCTGCTCCCAGACCTTGACCGCGGTGCGGTTGCCGGCCGACGGGCCGCCCACGCGGATGCCCTCGGGGTTGAAGCCGCCGTTGCCGAACGGTGACGTGCCGTTGGTGCCGATCCACTTCTTGCCGCCCTCGTGGCGGTCTTTCTGCTCCTCGAGCAGTTCGCGCAGGCGCTCGAGCAGCTTGTCGAGCCCGCCCATGGCTTCGATGGCGGCCTTTTCCTCGGCGGTGAATTCGCGCTGCAGCTGGCGCTTGAGCCACTCGAGGGGCAGGTCGAGATCGATGCCCGGGAGCGCCTGCACATCCTTGAAGTACGCGCCGAAGGCCTTGTCGAACTTGTCGAAGTTGCGCTCGTCCTTGACCAGCGTGGCCCGCGACAGGAAGTAGAACTCGTCGATGGAATTGCTGATCACATGCTGCTTCAGGCCTTCGAGCAGCATGAGGTACTCCTTGATGGAGACCGGCAGCTTGGCCTGGCGCAGGTGGAGGAAGAAGTCGATGAGCATGGCGGCGGTCTCCTGCGGAGGGCGGGGGGATGCGCCGGCCGGGGGTGCAGGCCCGACTGGCGCGTGCGGCCGGTCAGCGGTTGTGGCGCGCCATGAAGATCAGCCGCTCGAACAGGTGCACATCCTGTTCGTTCTTGAGCAGGGCGCCATGCAGCGGCGGGATCACCTGCTTGGCGTCCTGGGACTTGAGCGCTTCGGGCGGGATGTCTTCGGCCAGGAGCAGCTTGAGCCAGTCGAGCAGTTCGGAGGTGGAGGGCTTCTTCTTCAGGCCCGGAATCTCGCGGATCTGATAGAAGGCCTCCATGGCTTCCTTGAGCAGCGTCTTCTTGAGCTCGGGGTAGTGGACATCGACGATCGACTGCATCGTCTCCTTGTCGGGAAACTTGATGTAGTGGAAGAAGCAGCGGCGCAGGAAGGCGTCGGGCAGCTCCTTCTCGTTGTTCGAGGTGATGATCACCACCGGGCGGTGCCGGGCCTTGACCAGCTGGCGGGTCTCGTAGACATAGAACTCCATGCGGTCGAGTTCGCGCAGGAGGTCGTTGGGGAACTCGATGTCGGCCTTGTCGATCTCGTCGATCAGCAGCACCACCGGCTGGTCGGCTTCGAAGGCCTGCCAGAGCACGCCCCGCACGATGTAGTTGTGGATGTCCTTGACCCGCTCGTCGC
This sequence comes from Betaproteobacteria bacterium, assembly GCA_018970865.1. Lineage (GTDB taxonomy): Bacteria > Pseudomonadota > Gammaproteobacteria > Burkholderiales > Burkholderiaceae_E > Quisquiliibacterium. Next base: position 1,254 of record JAGWVN010000053.1, on the reverse strand, counting down.
CGAGCTGCGAATCGCGCAGGCGCGAGACCGCGTCGTATTCGTAGAGGCCCTGCTGGGCCTTGGTGGTGGACTTGATGTGCCACTGCAGCAGCGGCATGCCCAGGCCCTTGGCCACCTCCTCGGCGAGCATCGTCTTGCCGGTGCCGGGCTCGCCCTTGATCAGCAGCGGGCGCTGGAGCGTGATGGCAGCGTTGACCGCCAGCTTGAGGTCGTCGGTGGCGACGTACTGCGAGGTGCCTTCGAAGCGCATGGGATTGGCGTGGTGTCGAGAAGTGCGAAGCACGGGTCGTTCGAGTATACGGGAAGGTCCGATGCGCCGCTGCTCAACTGGACGGCCCCTGAAGCGCTCGGATAAAATCGAGTGTTGGCTTGCAAAACAATCACTTCGCGTTCGTCAACCGGTGGTGAGACGGGCGCGTCCGATGGTTTCTCTCGAATCCCAGGTGGCTATGCTGAAGAAATTGGTACTCGCGTCCGTGCTGGTGGTGTCTCCGTGGCTCGCGCATGCGCAGGGCACTCCGGAGGGGGCGCGTCAGAAGACCTCCATGTGCATCGGCTGCCATGGCATTCCGGAGTACAAGGCCTCGTTCCCGTCGGTCTACCGGGTGCCGATGATCGCCGGCCAGAATGCCAAGTACCTCGAGAACGCGCTGCAGGCCTACAAGAAGGGCGAGCGCTCCCATCCCACCATGCGCGGCATCGCCGGGTCGCTCAGCGACAAGGACATCGCCGATCTCGCCGCGTACTACGCCGGCAAGTGAGGAGCCCTGTCATGACCGCCATCACCTTCCTCTCGCGCGGCCTGCTGGCCTGCGCCCTCGTGGCTTCTGCCGGTGCCGCCGTGGCCGCCAACCCCGAGCTCGGCCGCCAGAAGGCCGAACAGGTCTGCGCCTCCTGCCACGGCAAGGACGGCAACACGCCGATCGATCCCTCGTATCCCAAGCTGGCCGGCCAGCACAAGGACTTCCTCGAGCGGGCGCTCCTCGACTACCGAAGCGAGGCGCGCAAGAACGCCATCATGGTCGGGCAGGCCAAGCAGCTGTCCCGCGATGATGTCCGCAATCTTGCGGCCTACTACAGCTCGCTGCCCGGCGGGCTTTCGGTCAAGCGCTGATCGCAGACGGCCGGGGCGTCGCCCGGCCAGTCGGGGGCTCGGCGGGCCCGGCGGTTCGCCGGCTCAGAGCAGCCCCTCGAAGAGCAGGCAGGGCACCCGGTCACCGGGCGCCACATCGCCCTGCTCGTGGCCGAGCACCA
>JAGWVN010000052.1 GCA_018970865.1 Betaproteobacteria bacterium | reverse complement strand
GGAGAGCTGCTGAGGATGGTGCCCGGCCAAGCCAGCGAGCTCCACCCGTTCGAGCAGCTCGCCCACCCGCTCGCGGATCTGCGCCTCGGAGGGCCGGGTGGCTCGCGGGCGCACGCGCAGCCCGAACGCGACATTCTCGAACACGGTCAGGTGCCCGAAGAGCGCGTAGTGCTGGAACACGAAGCCGATGCCGCGCTCGCGCACATCGCGGTCGGTGGCGTCTTCCCCGTGCAGCAGCACCCGGCCGGCGTCGGGCCGTTCCAGCCCGGCGATGATCCGCAGCAGCGTGGTCTTGCCGCAGCCGGACGGCCCCAGCAGCGCGACCCGCTCGCCGGTGGCGATGGTCAGGTCGAGACAGTCGCAGGCGAGGGTGGCGCCAAAGCGCTTGCTCAGTTGCTGGATCGTGATGCTCATGGTGCGCTCCGCAGGATCAGGGTGTGGGGCTCGGCGGGGGCCGGCGCGTCACGCTCGCCGGCCCGGGCATGCCGCTCGAGCCCGTATTTCAGCGCCAGGCTCACCAGCGCGAGCAGGGCCAGCAGCGAGGCCACCGCGAAGGCGGCGGCGAACTGGTACTCGTTGTAGGCGATCTCGATGTGCAGCGGCAGGGTGTTGGTCTGGCCGCGAACATGGCCCGAGACCACGCTCACCGCGCCGAACTCCCCCATGGCGCGCGCGGTGCACAGCACCACGCCGGTGAGCAGCGCCCAGCGCAGCCTGGGCAGGGTCACCCGCCACAGGATCTGCCAGCCGCTGGCGCCCATCAGCCGCGCCGCCTCTTCCTGGTCGGTTCCCTGGGCCTGCATCAGCGGCAGCAGCTCGCGCACCACGAAGGGCAGGGTGACGAAGACCGTGGCCAGCACGATGCCGGGCACGGCGAAGATCACCCGGATGTCGTGCTCGCGCAGCCAGGGGCCGAACCAGCCCTGCTGGCCGAAGACCAGGACGAACACCAGGCCGGCGATCACCGGGCTCACCGAGAAGGGCAGATCGATGAGCGTGATCAGCAGATTGCGGCCGCGGAAGTCGAACTTGCCGATCGCCCAGGCGGCGGCCACCCCGAAGACCGCATTGAGCGGCACGCTGATCGCGGCTGCGATCAGGGTGAGCTTCAGGGCCGAGATCGCGTCGGGATCGGTGATGGCGGCCAGGGCGACATCCACCCCCTTGCGCAGCGCCTCGGCGAACACGCTCACCAGCGGCACGACCAGGAACAGCCCGAGGAACAGCAGCGCCGCCAGGATCAGCAGCCCGCGCACCCACCAGGGCTCGGCCAGCGCGGCCGGCCCCGTGCCGGCGGGGTTCATGCCGCGCCCTGGCGCCGACGCGTCCAGGCCTGCAGTCCGTTGATGAGCAGCAGCAGCGCGAAGGAGGCGAGCAGCAGGGTGACCGCGATGGCGGTGGCGCCGGCGTAGTCGTATTGCTCGAGCTTGGTGATGATGAGCAGCGGCGCGATCTCGCTCACCATGGGCAGATTGCCCGCGATGAAGATCACCGAGCCGTACTCGCCCAGCGCCCGCGCGAAGGCGAGGGTGAAGCCGGTGAGCAGGGCCGGCAGCAGCAGCGGCAGCACCACGCGGATGAAGGTCTGCCCGCGGCTGGCCCCCAGCGTGGCCGCCGCCTCCTCGAGTTCGCGGTGCAGTTCTTCCAGCACCGGCTGCAGGGTGCGCACCACGAAGGGCAGCCCGATGAACACCAGCGCGACCCACACCCCCAGCGGCGTGAAGCTCACCTTGATGGGCAGCGACTGCCCGATCCAGCCATTGCCCGCCCAGACCGCGGTGAGCGCGATGCCGGCCACGGCGGTGGGCAGCGCGAACGGCAGATCGACCAGCGCATCGACCAGGCGCCGGCCCGGGAAACGGTAGCGCACCAGGACCCAGGCCACCAGCAGTCCGAAGACCGCGTTGAGCAGCGCCGCCAGCAGCGACGCGCCAAAGCTCAGCCGGTACGAGGCAAGCACCCGCGGCGTGGTGGTGGCCTGCAGGAACTCCGACCAGCTCAGGCTGGCCGTCTTCAGAAAGGCCGCCGACAGCGGCACCAGCACGATCAGGCTGAGGTAGAGCAGCGAGAATCCGAGGGCGAGATCGAAGCCCGGCAGCACCGAATGGCGCCGCAGCAGCGCGCGTGACATCAGCATGAGGTTGTCCTCGCGGCCCGGGCTCAGTGCGCCTTGCCGCCGGCCATGATCTGGTCGTAGATCGCGCCGTCACGGAAGTGGGTCTGATGCGCCTGTCGCCAGCCGCCGAAGACCTCGTCGACCGTGAACAGACGCAGCCGGCTGAAGGTCTTCTCGTGCCGGGCGGCCACCTGCGGGTCGGTGGGCCGGTAGTGGTGTCGGGCGACGATGGCCTGGCCCTCCGGGCTGTAGAGATACTGCAGGTAGGCGGTGGCCACCTCGCGGGTGCCGCGTCGCTCGACGACGCGATCGACCACGCTCACCGGCGGCTCGGCCAGGATCGACACCGAGGGCACCACCACCTGGAAGCGCTCGGTGCCGAGCTCCTTCATGGCGAGCAGGGCCTCGTTCTCCCAGGAGATGAGGACATCGCCGATGCCGCGCTCGGTGAAGCTGACCAGCGCGCCGCGCGCGCCGGCATCGAGCACCGGCACGTTACCGTACAGACGAGCGACGAAGTCGCGGGCGCGGCCGGGGTCGTTGCTGTGGGCCTTCAGGGCGTAGCCCCAGGCGGCCAGGTAGTTCCAGCGGGCGCCGCCGCTGGTCTTCGGGTTGGGCGTGACCACCGAGATGCCGGGGCGGGCAAGGTCCTCCCAGTCGCGGATGCCCTTCGGATTGCCCTTGCGGACGAGGAACACGATGGTGGAGGTGTAGGGCGCGCTGTTGTTGGGCAGGCGCCGGGCCCAGTCGGCCGGGATCAGGCCACCCTTGGCATGCAGCTCGTCGATGTCGTAGGCCAGCGCGAGCGTGACCACATCGGCCTGCAGGCCGTCGATCACCGAGCGTGCCTGCTTGCCCGAGCCGCCATGCGACTGGCGCAGGGTGAGGGTTTCGCCGGTGCGTGCCTTCCAGTGCGCCGCGAAGGCCTTGTTGAAGTCCGCATAGAGCTCGCGGGTGGGGTCGTAGCTGACATTGAGCAGGCTGAGCTCGCGGGCCTGGGCGGCGAGCCCGGCACCCAGCGCGAGGCTGGCCAGCAGCGCGAGGTGGGCCAGCCGGCGGCGGGCGGTGCCCGTGTCGGCATGAGCGAGCTGGCGTTGCGCGGCCCGCGCGATCCGGGCGAGGCGGTGGTGAAGGCGATTCATGGCCATGGATGCAGGACGGGTGATTCGACCGCCGGGAGCGTAGAGGGGCCATGGGGGGCGCGAAAACGAAGCGAATCCTGCTTGCTTATGCGGACAGCGCATCAGGCCGCAGCGGTCCATTTGCGGCCTCGCAGGCAGGCCCGGCCTTCCGGCATCCGGCCGTCAGCCGGCGTCGCGGCGCGTGCGCGCGGTATGCTGGCCGCGTCCTCACCGCCAAGGCGCAGCCGCCTGCTGCGGGCCCGCCAGCGGCGCTTCCGATCACCGGCCCTTCTGGATCGCGCCCATGACCTCCCTGCTCGCCTGCGTCCTTCTGTCGTTCACCGCGCTCGGTCTGGTCTGCGCCAACGCCCAGGCCCGCGACGAGGCGCTGCTTGCCGCGGCCACCGCCGAGCAGCCGGCGGTGGTGCGCACCCTCGAGCGGCTGGTGAACATCGAGACCGGCACCGGCAACGCCGAGGGTCTGGCCGCCATGGCCGACCTGCTGCAGGCTGAGCTCCAGGCGCTGGGTGCCGCGGTCAGCCGCCATCCCGCCACTGACGGGGTGGTGGGCGAGATCATCCTCGGCAGGCTCGCCGGCAAGGGTCAGCGGCGCGTGCTGCTGATGGCCCACATGGACACGGTCTATCCCAAGGGCACGCTGGCCCGCGCGCCCTTCCGGCTGGAGGGCAATCGCGCCTTCGGTCCGGGCATCGCCGACGACAAGGGTGGCATCGCGGTGATCCTGCACGCGCTCAGGCTGCTCCAGGCCCGCGGCTTCCAGGATTTCGCCGAGATCACGGTCCTGGTGAACACCGACGAGGAGCGCGGTTCCAACGGCTCGCGCGCCCTCATCGAGGCCACCGCCCGCGCCCATGATGGGGTGCTCTCCTTCGAGCCCACGGTGGCGCTGCGCGAAGCGCTGGTGCTGGCCACCTCCGGCACCGCTGCGGTCCGGGCCACGGTGCGCGGCCGGGCCGCCCACGCCGGGGCCGCGCCCGAGCAGGGCATCAATGCCATGGTGGAGGCGGCCGACTTCATGCTGCGCACCCTCGATCTCGATGACCGCGCCAACGCCTTCCGCTTCAACTGGACGGTGGGCACCGGCGGGCGCATCGCCAACATGATCCCGGCCGAGGTGACCCTCGAGGCCAATGTGCGCTATCTCGATCCGCAGCGACTGGACACCGCGATGAAGACCCTGCGCGAGCGCGCGGCCACGCCGCGCCTCAATGGCGCGCAGATCACGGTGGAGCTGATCGTGGGTCGTCCGGCCTTCGTGGCCGATGCCGGGGGCCGCCGGCTGGTGGACAAGGCGGTGGGCATCTACCGCGAGATCGGCTTCGATCTCGCGGTGGTGCCCTCCACCGGCGGCGGCACCGACGCCGCCTACGCCGCCAGGGCGGGCCGCCCGGTGATCGAGTCGCTGGGCCTGCCCGGCTTCGGCTACCACAGCGACCAGGCCGAGTATGTGCTGGTGGATGCCATCCCCCGCCGGCTCTACCTCGCCACCCGGATGATCATGGATGTCGCCCTCGGCCGCTGACGCCCGCGAACGCGGCTGGCCGCCCCTGCAGCCACCGCTGGCCGGCGAGACCGGCTGGGTGGCGCGCGCCCGGGCCCTGCTGCCGATGGTGGCGTTGGAGGCCGACGCGATCGAACGCGAGCGCCGGCTGCCGCCCGCGCTGCTCGATGCCCTGCATGGCCAGCGCCTGTTCCGGCTGCTGCTGCCGCGCAGCGTCGATGGCGAGGAGCTCGATCCGCTCAGCTTCTTCCATGTCATCGAGACCATCGCCCGGGCCGATGCCTCGGCGGCCTGGTGCCTGTGCCAGGCCGGCGGATGCGCGATGGCGGCGGCCTATCTCGCGCCGGCGGTGGCGGCATCAATCTTCGGCCGGGATTCGCGTGCGGTGCTGGCCTGGGGGCCGGGCCCCGGTGCGCGCGCGGTGCGGATCGAGGGCGGCTATCGGGTGAGCGGCGACTGGTCCTTCGCCTCGGGTGGCCGCCATGCCACCTGGCTGGGGGCGCACTGCCCGGTGACGCATCCCGATGGCACGCCGGTCACCGCGGCCGACGGTCGACGCGTCGAGCGCACGCTGCTGGTGCCGGCCGCGGCGGTGCAGTGGACCGACACCTGGAACACGGTGGGTCTGCGCGGCACCGCCAGCGACCGTTTCTCGCTGCGCGATCACTTCGTGCCCGAGGATCACAGCATCACCCGCGACCATCGCTTCGAGTGCCGCGAGCCGGGCCCGCTCTATCGCCTGCCGGCCAATCTGCTCTACCAGGTCGGCTTCGCCGGCGTGGCCCTGGGCATCGCGCGCGGCGCCCTCGATGCCTTCACCGCGCTGGCCATCGACAAGGTGCCGCGCGGTCAGCGCAGCCTGCTGCGCGACAACGCGGTGGTGCAGTCGGAGTACGCCCAGGCCGAGGCCGGCGCGCGCGCGGCCCGCGCCTGGCTGCTGCAGACGGTTGACGAACTCTGGCGCGAGATTGGGCAGCCCGAGGCCCGGCTGAGCATGGGCCAGCGCATCCGGGTGCGCATGGCCTCCACCCACGCCATCCACCAGGCGCGCGCCGCGGTCGACCGGGTGTGGAATGCCGCCGGCGCCAGCGCCATCTTCGCCGAGCAGCCGCTGGAGCGTCGCTTTCGCGACATCCACACCGTCACGCAGCAGCTGCAGGGGCGGCTGTCGCACCTCGAAACCGTGGGCGCCTGGCTGCTGGGCGCCGACCCGGATCTCACCTTCGTCTGAGGAGACCTTGCCATGCCGCTGGGCGTACTGCAGCACTTCACCATCGAACCCGCCGATCTCGAGCGGACCAAGGACTTCTATGTCGATGTGCTCGGCCTCGCGGTGGGCGATCGTCCGCCGCTGGGCTTTCCGGGCTACTGGCTCTACTCGGGCGGCGTGGCCACGGTGCACCTGCTCGGCCCGCGCAAGCCCCGCGAGGGCATCACCGTGCGCGATCCCGCGAAGCACTATGCCGACACCGGCCGCTTCGACCACATCGCCTTCGCCGCCGACGACCTGCCCGCGGTGCGGGCTCGTCTGCAGTCGCGCGGCGTGAGCTTTCGCGAGCAGGTGGTGCCGCGCACCGGCGCCGCGCAGATCTTCCTGTTCGATCCCGACGGCGTGGGCGTGGAGCTCAACTTCCCGCCCCCGGCCTGAGCCGCGGTACGGACGATGCTGCGGTCCATCGAGATCCGCTCGGTCGAGGCGCTGGACGCTGCGCTGGTCTTCGGCGCTGCCGGCCGCTACGAGCGGGTGGTGGCCATCGCCCGCGGCGAGGTCGACCCAGCCCATCCCGGCAACCGCGGCATCGCCCTGATCGAGTGCGCGCCGCGCAATGCCCGCGGCTGCGTCGAGTACGCCACCGAGGTGCATGTGCTGCGGCCCTGCGACCCCGCGCTGGGCAATGGCGGCCTGCTCCATGAGGTGAACAACCGCGGCCGCAAGATGCTGTTCGGCACCCTGGCCGACGCCCCGGGCGGCGGCAACGATCCGCGCAGCGCCGACGACTTCGGCAACCGCTTTCCGCTCTCGCTCGGATTCACGCTGGTCTGGTCGGGCTGGGATCCCGACGCGCCCACGGCGCGCGGCGGGCTGGCGCTGCAGGCGCCGGTGGCGCGCCGCGATGGCCAGCCCCTCGTGGCGCCGGTGCGCGACGAGTTCGTGTCAGGCACGCGCGCCGGCGAACTCGCGGTGTTCCGCCTCTCGCACGCCGCGGCCTTCCCCGAGCCCGGTCGGGCGCGTCTCACCTGTCGGGCCCGGCCCGGCGACACGCCGCAGGCCCTGCCGCCGGATGACTGGCGCTTCGTCGATGCCCGCACGGTCGCGCTGCGCGAGGGCCTGAGCCCGCTGCCGGGCTGGCTCTACGAGCTGCACTACCAGGCTGTCGATCCGCGGGTGCAGGGGCTTGGCTTTGCCGCCACCCGCGACCTGATCAGCCATCTGCGCCACCATCCCGACGCGCTGGCGCTCACCGGTCAGCGCATCGCGCACTGCCTGGCGATCGGCATCTCGCAGGCCGGCCGCTACCTGCGCGACCACATCGGTCAGGGCTTCAACCGCGACGAGCAGGGCCGGCGGGTGTTCGATGGCGTGCTCTCGCACATCGCCGGGGTGGGCCGGGTGTTCCTCAATGCGCCCTTCGCCCAGCCGGCGCGCACCAGCACCCAGCATGAAGACCACGGCTTCCCGGAGAACGCCTTTCCTTTCGCCAGCGCGCGGCTCACCGATCCGATCAGCGGCCGCTGCGACGCGCTGTTGCGGGAGGACGGCAGCGATCCGCTGCTGATCGAGGTCAACACGTCGACCGAGTACTGGCAGAAGGGCGCCTCCCTGCTGCACACCGACCCGCTCGGCGAGCGCGACCTCGAACTGCCGGCAACCACCCGCGTGTACCTGGTGGCCGGCACCCAGCATGGCGCGCGTGCCGGCACGCCGGGCGATTGCGGGCCGGCGGTCAATCCGCGCAACCCTCACAACCCGATGCCGGTGGTGCGCGCCCTGCTGGTCGCCCTCTGGGAGTGGGTGCGCGACGGGCGGGAACCCCCGCCCAGCCAGGTGCCCCGGCTCGCCGAGGGCACGCTGGTGCCGGCCGAGGCGCTCGGCTTTCCGGCCATCCCGGGTGCCGCGGTGGCCGACCGCACCCACCGCATCGGTCTGCCCGGTGACTGGGTCCATCCGCAGGACTCGCCGCGCGCCTATCGCACCCTGGTGTGCCGGGTGGACGAGGATGGCAACGAGGTGGCCGGCATCCGTCTGCCGGAGGTGGCGGTGCCGGTGGCCACGCTCACCGGCTGGAACCGCTATCGATCACCCTGGCCCGAGGGCGAACTGGCCGATCGCGATGGCAGCCGTCTGCCGTTTCCGGCCGATCGCGCCGAGCGCGAGGCGCGGGGGGACCCCAGGCGCTCGGTGGCCGAGCGCTATGCCGACGATGCCGACCGTGCTGAGCGGGTGCGGGTGGTGGTGGAGGCGCTGCTCGCGCAGCGGCTGTTGCTGCCGCAGGACGCGGCCGCGCTGATGTCGTCGGCTCAGAACCGGTAGCTCATGCCGGCCGAGATCACCGGGTAGAAGCGGTAGCGGTCGTAGGCGTCCTGCAGTCGGCGTTGTTCGGCCAATGACTCGGCGGCCAGGCCGCTGACGCCCAGCCGGGCGTCGGGGCGCGAGTACATCAGGCCGAGATCGGCGCGCAGCCCGAAGCCGCGGTCCTGGCTCATGCGCGTGCCCCAGCCCAGGCCCACATAGGGCGACATCACCCGGGCGAGGTCGCCGCTCAGATCGATGCCCGAGCCGCCGGAACCGGGATAGGCTGCGCCCACCGGCGTGAGCCCGCCCATGCGCGAGAAGCCGCTGAGCTGGCTGCCCGGGGAGACCAGGCCGGCGCCCAGCCGGAAGCCGGTCTGCGAGCCGAAGTACCAGTCGCCCACCACCGACATGGCAGCCAGGCCGTGGCGGGCGTCGAAGTCCACGCCTTCGCGCAGGCCGCTGCGCGACAGCGCAATGCCGGCGTATTCCACCCGCAGGTCGATGCGGCTGCTCAACCCGAAGGCCGCGCCCAGACCGAAGCCGCTGGCGCTCAGGGGCGAGTAGAAGCTCAGATCGTTGGCGTGGACCGCCGTGGCTGCGAGCGTGGCGGCCAGCGCGGTGAGCAGCGAGCGCGGCATGGTGTTCTCCCGGTCAGGCTTCAGCTTAGGCAGGCACGGGAGCAACCGGCCGATGCGACGGCTGAACGGTGGATTGGCGGGTGGGAACGGTCGTCACCAGCGCGTCATGTTGTTTCCGCATCCTCGCGGTCCGAACGGGAGGGTGATGGATGCAGTCGGATCAGCGGGTGCGCGTGAATGGCATTGAGTATCGCTGGCCGAAGCGCCCGGTGGTCGCGGTCTGCATCGATGGCGGAGACCCGGCCTACCTGGCCCGCTACCTGTCCGAAGGCGCTGTTCCGAACATCGCGCGCTGCGTGCATGAGGGGTTTGCCGCGGTGGCCGATGGCTCGATGCCCTCGTTCACCTGCCCCAACAACATGTCGATCATCACCGGCACACCCCCGGCGGTGCACGGCATCTCCGGCAACTTCTACCTCGACACCACAACCTGGCAGCCGGTGGTCATGACCGGCCCTGAGCTGCTTCGGGCCGACACCGTCCTGGCAAGGTTTGCCGAGGCCGGCGCCCGGGTGGTCTCGATCACGGCCAAGGACAAGCTGCGCCGACAACTCGCCAAGGGACTCGATGTCAGCGCCGGGCATGTGTCGTTCTCGTCGGAGTTCGCCGATCGCTGCACCCTCGCCGAGAACGGCATCGAGTCGGTGCCGCAGTGGCTCGGTCAGCCGGTACCGGGCATGTATTCCATGGAACTGTCGCTGTTCGTGCTCGATGCCGGCATCCGGCTGCTGGCCGAGCGTCGTCCTGACCTGACCTATCTCTCCCTCACCGACTGGGTCCAGCACAAGTGGGCGCCCGAGGCGCCGGAAGCCCGCGCCTTCTATCAGGCGCTCGACGCGCGGATCGGCCAGCTCATGGCGATGGACATCACCCTGGCGCTCACCGCCGACCACGGCATGAGCGACAAGAGCGACGTGGCCGGCGAGCCAAAGGTGATCTGGCTCCAGGACCTGATCGACGAGCGCCTTGGCGCCGGCAGAGCCACGGTGATCTGCCCGATCACCGATGCATTCGTCGCCCATCACGGCGCCCTGGGCGGCTTCGTCAGGGTGTGGCTGAGAGGCGATCTGAGTGCCCGGGAGGTCATCGCAAGTCTTGCCGGGGTGCAGGGCATCGAGGTTGCCCTCGAGCGGGAAGCAGCCTGCCGCCTGTTCGAACTTCCGGCCGACCGCGAGGCTGATGTGGTGGTGGTCGCGTGTCAGGACACCTGCATAGGCGGTTCGCAGCGCGACCATGACCTGAGCGGACTGGCTGGCAATCGTCTGCGCACCCATGGCGGCCTGTCGGAGGCCAAGGTGCCCTTCATCCTGAACCGCCCGCTGCTCCCGCGCTATCGCGAGCGGGCTGCCGCCAAACCGCTGCAGAGCCACCAGCTGCTCGACTTCGCGATCAACGGAACGCTCTGACATGAGCCTGCCCGTCGATGGCCTCGTGGCGGTCTATCCCGCACCGAAAGAGGCTTTCCAGCTGCATCGGCTGCCGCTTCGCGAGCCGCGCCGTGGCGAGGTGCTCGTCCGGGTACGCATGTGCACCATCTGCCGCAGCGACATCCACAGCTATCTCGGGCACCGTCCCAACCCGACGCCCGGTGTGCTGGGGCACGAGATCATCGGCAGCATCGTTGCGCTGGGCGAGGGCGTCGAGCGCGACATGCGCGGTGATCGGCTTGCGGTTGGCGACCGCATCACCTGGAGCGAGTTCTTCGTGCCCGACGAGGGCTTTCATGCCCAGGTGCTCGATCTGCCGCAGAAGTCGGTGGGGCTGGGCAAGTACGGGCATCTGTCGGTGGATCAGGATCCGAACCACCACGGTGGTTTCGGGCAGTTCTGCTATGTGCTGCCGCGCTCCTGGATCCTGCGTGTGCCGGCTGAACTGAGCGATGCCGAGGCCACCCCGGTGAATTGCGGCGTGGCCACGGCGGTGTGTCTCGTGGAACAGGCCGCCATCCGCCCCGGCGGAGCGGTGGTGATCCAGGGCCTGGGACTGCTCGGCCTGTATGCGGCGGCGATCGCGAAGACGCGCGGCGCCGGCAGGGTGATCGGGATCGACGGTGTGGCTGCGCGCCGCGCGATGGGCGAGCGCTTCGGCTGCGATGCGGTGATCGACCCGGCGGGCCTGAGCGACGACGGTCTGATCGCGCGGGTGCGCGCCCAGTGTCCGCCAGTGGGCCCTGATGCGGTGATCGAGATCTGCGGCGATCCATCGGTTGTGCCGCAAGGCCTGGCCATGCTGCGCGAGGGCGGCGTATGCGTGATCGGCGGGCTGGTGAGCCCGGGAGCCTGGGCATCGATCGACCTCAATCAGGTGCTGCGCAAGCTGATCACCCTTCGCGGCGTTCACAACTACCATCCCCGGCATCTGCTCGAGGCCCTCGATTTCGTCGTTGCTCAGCGGAACCGCTACCCCTTCGGTGAAATGGTGGATGGCCGCTATCGGCTCGATCAGGTCGGCGAGGCGATCCGGGATGCCGACGAGCGTCGCGTGATCCGCGCGGCGATCCTGCCGTGAGCGCGATGCCGACCACAGGCAGCGATCGACGCTGGCCGGGATCTCCGGTGCGCGCCCGCGCGCTTGAACCGGACGCCGAACTGGCGGTTCAGGTGCATGGAGTCAGCAAGACCTTCGCGGGCCAGCGGGTGGCGCTCGCCGATGTCAGTTTCTCGGTGCGGCCGGGAGAGCGGATCGCGCTGCTGGGAGCCTCGGGATCGGGAAAGTCCACGCTGCTGCGATGCCTGTGCGCGCTGGAACGGATCGATCCCGGCACGGGCCGCATCGCGCTCTTCGGAGCGCCGATGCAGGCTGCCGGCCGAGTCAGCAGCGGCGCGCGGCGCCTGCGGCGGGAAGTCGCGATCATCTTCCAGCAATTCAATCTGGTGGGCCGCCTGCCGGTGATGACCAATGTGCTCACCGGACTGACTGCCGGCCTGCCGCTGTGGCGTGCCCTGCTCGGCCGTTTCACCCTGGCCGAGCGCGCCCGCGCGCTCGATGCGTTGTCGGCCATCGGTCTGGCGCCGCAGGCTTTCCAGCGGGCATCGACCCTGTCCGGCGGGCAGCAGCAACGGGCAGCGGTGGCGCGTGCCATGACCCAGGGCGCACGTCTGCTGCTGGCCGATGAGCCGGTGGCCTCGCTTGATCCGGAATCTACCCGAAGGGTGATGGATCTCCTGGCCCAGCTCAACCGCGAGGCGGGCATGACCCTGATCGTGAGCCTGCACCATGTCGCGCTCGCCCGTCGCTACTGCGACCGGGTGATCGCGCTGCGTGAAGGCCGCCTGATCTTCGACGGGCCCACGAGTGCGCTCACGCCCGAATTCCTGCGCAAGCTCTACGGCAGCGCCGCCGAGGAACTGCTGAGCGATGCCGATGCCGAGGCCGAGAGTTCGCAGCCGATGGCGTCGCCCGCTGCGTCCGGATGCAAGCCGGAGACAGCCGGGATCGCTGGCTGAATCGCCCGATCCACACCGAATCACTTCCTGCTTTCGGAGAATCCGATGAAGACCCTGAGATCGCTGTTTGCCCTGGCGCTGGCCGGGCTGTCCTGCGCGGCTGCGGTCGCCCAGGAGATCAATTTCGGTGTCATCGCCACCGATGCCGCCAATGTCCAGCGCGAGCGCTGGGAGCCCTTCTTTCGGGACATGGAAAAGAAGACCGGCCTCAAGGTGAAGTCCTTCTACGCGCCCGACTATGCCGGCGTGATCGAGGCGATGCGTTTCAACAAGGTGCAGGTGGCCTGGTTTGGCAACAAGGCCGCGATGGAGGCGGTGGATCGCGCCAGCGGCGAGATCTTCGCGCAGGTGAAGTTCGCCGATGGCAGCTATGGCTACAACGCCCTGCTCATCACCCACAAGGACAGCCCCTACCGGTCGCTCGACGACGTGCTGAAGAACGCGAAGAGCATCAACTTCGGCATCGGTGATCCGAATTCGACATCGGGCTTTCTGGTGCCCACCTTCTACATCTTTGCGCAGAACAAGGTCGATCACCGCACCGCGTTCAAGTCGATCCGCAATGCCAGCCACGGCGCCAATCTCCAGGCGACGCTTGCGCGGCAGGTGGATGTCGCGACCAGCAACACCGAGACGGTCGAACAGCTCGAGCGCACGAAGCCTGAGCTCCACAGCCAGCTGCGGGTGATCTGGAAAAGCCCGCTGATCCCCAGTGATCCGTTCGTGTGGCGCAAGGATCTCGACCCCGTGGTCAAGGAGAAGCTGCGAACCTTCGTGCTTGCGTACGCGCAGAAGGACCCCCAGGAGAAGGCCGTTCTCAACAAGATCTACAACTACGACGGTTTCCGGGCCTCGAACAACGATCAGCTGATCCCGATTCGCGAACTCGAACTGTTCCGCGACCGCACCCGCGCCGAGACCGACGAGAAGCTCAGCCCGGCCGAGCGCGCCAGGGTGATTGCGGAAATCGATGCGAAGCTGGCCGCGCTGAAAAAGTGAGCATTGCGGCACTGTCTGTGGCGGAGTCACCGTCGCGCGCGTCGCTCGAGTTGTTGCGCGAGCGAGCAGCCGCCGAGCGGCCGGGATGGCTGCACTATGCAGCCTGGGCGTTGGCGCTGGGCCTGCTGGCATGGGCCTGGCATGGTGCGGAGATCCGGCCGCTGGATCTGGTGCGTGACGCCGGCAACATCGGCCAGTACACCGCCGAGTTCTTCCCGCCCGATTTCGGGGATTGGCGCATCTACTTGCGCGAGATGGTGGTCACCCTGCACATCGCGCTGTGGGGAACGCTGCTGGCGGTGATCGCGGCGGTGCCGATGGCGCTGCTCAGTTCGGCCAACATCGCCCCGGCGTGGGTGCATCAGCCGATGCGGCGGCTGATGGATGCCTGCCGTGCCATCAACGAGATGGTGTTTGCGATGCTGTTCATCGTCGCGGTGGGTCTGGGGCCGTTCGCAGGCGTGCTCGCGCTCACGGTCCACACCACCGGCACCCTGGCCAAGCTCTTCTCCGAGGCGGTGGAAGCCATCGATCCTCGGCCGGTCGAGGGCATCCGGGCCAGCGGCGCGCATCCCCTTGTGGAGATCGTCTACGGGGTGCTGCCGCAGGTGTTGCCGCTGTGGCTCAGCTTTGCGCTCTACCGCTTCGAGAGCAATGTGCGCTCGGCCAGCGTCGTGGGCATGGTGGGCGCCGGCGGCATCGGGGTGGTGCTCTTCGAGGTGATCCGGGGCTTCCAGTACGCGCAGACCTGCGCCGTGCTGCTGATCCTGGTGGTCAGCGTGAGCCTCATCGATCTGCTATCGGCCGCGCTGCGTCGCCGCTTCATCTGACCCGCCTCCCACGGGTTGATCGGGAGTTCGTGATCATGTCTTCTGCCGAGAACGCCGATCTGATCGTGGTGGGTGCTGGCATCGTCGGTCTGGCGCATGCCCTGGCCGGCGCCCGCCGCGGGATGCGGGTGGTGGTGATCGAGCGTGACCATCGCTGCGTGGGTGCGTCGATCCGCAATTTCGGTTTCATCACCATCACCGGCCAGCCAGCCGGAGACACCTGGCGGCGCGCGATGGCCAGCCGTGCGGTCTGGGCCGAGGTGGCCCCGCAGGCGGGCATCCCGATCGAGCATCAGGGCCTGTGGGTGCTGGCCCGGCGCGAGCGCGCCATGGCAGTGCTCGATGCCTTCAGCCGCACCGAGATGGGTGCAGCCTGCGAACTGGTGCCGGCGGCAGCGTTGCCGGCCCGGGCGCCGGCGCTGCGCTCCCAGGGGGCGCAGGGCGCGCTCTGGTCGCCGCATGAGTTGCGGGTCGAGTCGCGAACGGCGATCCCCCGGCTGGCGCAGTGGCTTGCCCAGACGCACGGCGTACGCTTCTGCTTTGGCGAGCAGGTGCTCGAGGTGGACACACCGCGGGTGCGGTCGGCCCGCCGGCTGTGGCAAGCCGAGCGGGTGGTGGTCTGTCCCGGCACCGAACTCACCGGCGTCGCCCTGCCTGCGCTGGCGCGTCATGCGCTTCGCCTGACCCGCCTGCAGATGCTTCGGGTTCGGCCACGGCGAGGGTTCGTTCTCGGCGCAGGCGTCATGGCCGATCTCAGCCTGGTGCGGTATGGCGGCTACAGCGCCCTGCCGCAGTCCGCGCCGCTGCTGGCGCAACTGCGCGCCGAGGTGCCGGCAAGCCTCGCCGCCGGCATCCACCTGATCGTGGTGCAGAGTGCCGACGGCACGCTGGTGGTCGGCGACTCGCATCATGACGATCTCTCCCCCGAGCCCTTCGCCGCCGAAGCGGTCGATGCGCTGATCCTCGGTCACCTTCGCGAGGCGCTCGCGATCGATGAACTCGAGGTGGTCGAGCGCTGGACCGGCGTATACCCGGTGGGAGCACAGGTCGATTGCGTGATCGAGGCGCCCGATCCTGCCACCCGGGTGGTGGTAGTCAGCAGCGGCACCGGCGCCAGCACCGCGTTCGGCATTGCCGCCGATGTCTTTCAGAGCTGGTGACGGAGCCCGCCGATGAACAGTCATGACAGCCGAACACCGGTGATCGACATCCCGGTCCGCGAAGCCATGCGCGTCGCCGGAGATCGGGTGTACGGAGACCGGGTGATCGAGGTCCGCTATCCCTGGACCGGAGAACTCGTCGGCACGGTGCCGATCGCCACGCGAGCCGATGTGGACCATGCCTTTCAGACGGCCCGACAATACCGGCCCACGCTGACCCGCCACCAGCGACATCGCATCCTGAGTGATGCTGCCCGCCTGCTCGGCGAGCGCCGACCGCAGGCGGCCCGGCTGATCACGCTGGAATCGGGGCTGTGCCTGAAGGACAGCCTCTACGAGGTGGGTCGGGCCTGTGATGTGTTGATGTTCTCGGCCCAGCAGGCGCTGATCGATGACGGTCAGTCGTTTTCCTGTGACCTCACCGAGCATGGCCGCCAGCGCCGTGTGCACACCCTGCGTGAACCGCTGCTCGGCGTCATCTCGGCGATCACCCCCTTCAACCATCCGCTCAACCAGGTGGTGCACAAGGTGGCGCCTGCGGTGGCCACCAACAACCGCATCGTGCTCAAGCCCTCGGAGAAGACTCCGCTCTCCGCGCTGATGCTGGCCGATCTGCTGCAGGAATGCGGCCTGCCGGGCCCGATGCTCTCGGTGATCACCGGCGACCCGGCGGAGATTGGCGATGCGATGGTCACCCATCCGCATGCCGATCTGGTGAGCTTCACTGGCGGCGTGGCGGTGGGCAAGCGGATCGCGGCGCTCGCGGTCTACAAGCGCCAGGTGCTGGAGCTCGGTGGCAACGACCCGCTGATCGTGATGGACGATGCCGATCCGCGGCGTGCGGCCGAACTGGCCGCCTCGGGCTCCTATCGCAACTCCGGCCAGCGCTGCACCGCCGTCAAGCGCATCCTGGTCCATGAGCGCGTGGCGCGCGACTTCACCGAGGCCTTGCTCGCAGTCACCCGAGACTGGGCATGGGGCGATCCGCTGGATGCGTCCGTTGACATGGGCACGGTGATCGACGAGCGCGCCGCGTCCTTGTTCCAGCGGCGGGTTGATGCCGCCGTGGCCGACGGCGCCCGCCTGCTGCTGGGCAACATGCGCCGCGGCGCGTCCTATTCGCCCACGGTGCTCGATGGCGTGCGCGCCGACATGGAACTGGTGCGCGAGGAGACCTTCGGACCGGTCTCGCCGGTGATCGCCTTTCGCGATCTCGACGAGGCGATCCGGCTGGTCAACGGCAGCGCCTACGGGCTGAGCTCGGCGGTGTGCACCAACCGGCTCGACGATGTGATGCGGCTGGTGCGCGAGCTGGAGGTGGGCACGGTCAATGTCTGGGAAGTGCCGGGCTACCGGCTCGAGATGACGCCCTTTGGCGGCATCAAGGACTCCGGGCTGGGCTACAAGGAGGGCGTGCAGGAGGCCTGCCGCAGCTTCACCAACCTGAA
The DNA here is from genome assembly GCA_018970865.1 of Betaproteobacteria bacterium. GTDB lineage: Bacteria > Pseudomonadota > Gammaproteobacteria > Burkholderiales > Burkholderiaceae_E > Quisquiliibacterium. The sequence goes on along the minus strand of JAGWVN010000052.1, from coordinate 7,762 downwards.
GACCTACTCGCTGCCCTGGTGAGTTCCTGCGGGCGGGCTCAGCCCGCCGGCGACGAGCGCAGGCCCACCGCCTTGCCGCCCGTGAACAGGAACTCCGCGCGCAGCAGGGGCGCGGCTTTCGGGTCGGCCAGCTCGAAGCCGAGCACGCCCACCGCGTCCCCGTCAGCGAGGCCGGTGATGCCCCAGGCCTGCATGCGGGTGAGCGGCGCCAGCTCCACGCGCCACACCCTGTCGCGTCGGGCCGGCAGCTGGGCGCGGCCAAGCAGATCGGCGGCGTCCACCGGCGCGCTCTGGGCCGGCACCACCCGCCGGGCGAGGTCGGCGGGCAGGCTCGGGTTGATCGGGAGTTCGAGGTCGAACTCGGCATGCGGGTTGCGCCAGGCGATGCGTCGGGCCGTGCCTTCCAGCCACACCGGTCGGTTCTGATCGAAGCTGCTCCAGCCGTGGTGGGCCAGCGCGCGGGCGGCAGGAGCCAGGGCCAGCGCGGCGATGATCAGGTGGCGTCGTGTGCTCATCGCTCAAGCGTAGGCGATCCAGCGGCCGCAGGCGAGGATGGCCAGCCACAGCAGCAGGGAAAGCGCCGTCTGGGCGCGGGCCAGCGCGTCGCGCCGGGCAAGGCCGCCCCGCGCATGGAAGGCCGCGGCATTGCAGCCGGCCAGCATCAGCAGCAGCATCTTCAGGGTGAAGGCGCGGTTGGCGATCAGTTCGCCCGGCTGGCTGGCGAACATCGTCAGGCCCGAGAGCGCGGCCAGGCTGAAGCCGGCCAGCACCAGCCCGAGCGCAGCCCGTTGCACGGCGGGTGGATCGTCGGCTGGCGCGAACCACAGCCGCAACTCCAGCAGCGCCAGGTTGCCGATCAGCAGCGCCACCCCGATGAGGTGAACCACCTCGAGGGCCGGGTAGAGCCAGGCATGGCTGGCGATCCAGGCGAAGGGAGAGCTCAGCGTCGGGATCATGCGATTGGTGCGGTGGGCGGGGCCATCATCGGGTGCCGGCCGGCGAGCGCCCGGCGTTCAGCGAGCGCTGCCCGAGGCGATCGCATCCAGCCGCCGCTCGATGCTGGCGTGGAAGGGATTGCTGCGCATGCGCGCGAGCGCGACGAGCGGCACCGAGAGCGCGCCCGCCTCGGCGCTGGGCGCGCGCCCGCCGAGGGTGAAGGCCCGCTCGCCGGGCTGGGTGGCCGGGCTCAGGCCGTAGATCGGGTCCTCGGCCGGCAACGGCAGCGCGAGATGGCCGAGCGACAGCACGCCGGGCGGCCAGGTCAGTCCCAGCGCCTGCGGCTGGAAGACGCGATCACCGGGCTCGCGCACCCACTCCACCACCTCGTCGCTGTCGGGCCCGCGGTTGCCCACCAGCGTGAGCCTGAAGCCCAGCGGCGGCGCCTGCCGCAGCCGCTCCAGCGCCTGCAGTGGCCCGGGCGCCATCAGCCCGCTCAGCTGGTGCCGGCGGTTGATGTCGAAGACCACCAGCTCATGCCTGCCCGCGGGCAGGCGGCGATACAGCCGGCGAGCGAGGTCCTCGATCTGCACGGTGGCGTCGACCAGCGACTGGAAGGTGGTGATCCGCGGCAGGCGCGCCAGCGCGCCCGCCCGTTCGGCGGCGGCGAGTTCGCGCTCGAGCTCGCGGGTGAGATGCCAGATCTGGCGGGCGGCATTCACCGGGAAGGAGTTGTACTTGAACGGGTCGAACTCCGGCAGGACATCCAGCCACCGGGCCTTGGCCAGTCCGGGAATGAACGCGAGGCTTGCCGCCACCTCGCTCACCGCCGCCAGCTCCGAGATGCCGATGGCCGGCGAGAGCAGCATCAGGTCGGTGGGCATGGGCAGCGCGGAGTCGGCGAGCGCCTTCAGGGTGTGACGCAGCGCGAGCGCGCCGCCGGTGGAGAAGCCGGCGAAGACCAGCGGCTTGCCCGGCCCGGCCAGCTCGGCGGCATGGCGGGCTGCCAGCTCGACCGCTGCAATCCAGTCCTCACGGTGCACCGTGGTGAGCGCGCCCGGCACGGTGCCGTGACCGGGCAGACGCAGACTCACCACCTGCAGACCGCGCGCGTTCAGGCTGCGCGCGATGGCGCTCAGCAGATAGGGCGAGTCGGTGAGCCCATGCACCAGCAGGGCCGCGCCGCGCGGCTGGGGATGGGTCAGCACCGAGGAGCGGTTGCCCGCGGATTTCAGCGCCAGCGCGGCGGCAGCGCTCTCGGGGCTGTAGCGGCTCATGGGGTCGACCGCGCTCGCGGGCTGTTCGCGCAGGCGCCCGGCGAGCTGCGAGAACAGCCGCTGCTCCAGCGCCAGCAGATCGGCAAACCGGGCGGGCCGGCCTGGATCGCGGGCGCTGAACTCGCCCTCGAGCGGTTCGTGCCAGACAGCCAGCTCAGGCAGCCGCCACCAGGCCTGGGCCGCGAATCCGCCGGCGATGGCCAGCCAGACCCCGGCGACCAGCGCGCCGAGGATCACCGGCAGCCAGCGCAGGCGTCTCATGCGACGCCGTGCTCCTTGAACCAGGCCAGCATCTGCTGCCAGCCGTCCTCGGCCGCCTCCTTGCGGTAGCTCGGCCGGTAGTCGGCATGGAAGGCGTGCGGCATGTCCCTGTAGAGCACGAAGCGGCTGGCCTGGCTGCCCTTGCTGCCCGCCTTGAGGGCTTCCTGCATGCGCGCCACCAGCGCAACCGGAATGCCGGCATCGGCGCCGCCATACAGGCCGAGCACCGGCATGTTGAGCGCGCCCGCCACATCGATCGGGGTGCGGGGCATGGCCGGTGGCATGGGATTGAGTCCGCCGTACCAGCTCACCCCGGCCTTCATCTGCTTGCTGTGCGCGGCGTACATCCACACCGTGCGGCCGCCGCGGCACATGCCGGTGATGCCCATGCGGGCGGCGTTCACCCGCGGATGGGCGCTGATGAAGGCGACCAGCGCGTCGAGATCGGCAAGCATGCGCGCGTCTTCCAGGCGGTTGGCCAGACCGACCACCTCGCGGATCTCGGTCATGCGGGCGAGCTCGCCGAGGCGGAAGTAGGGATCGAGCGTCACCCCGGTGTAGCCGCGCAGCGCCAGGCGCCGGCAGATGTCCTTCTGGTACTCGTGCATGCCGAAGATCTCGGGCACCACCAGCACCGTGGCATGGCGAGCGCCATTGACCGGGCAGGCAAGGTAGGCCGGCATGTCGCCCTGGCCGGTGGGCACTTTCATGTCGGCGGTGTACAGGCCATCGGCCGGCGTGCGGATGACGCTCTGCGCGGCGAGCGGGCCGGCGGCGAGCGCGAAGCCCGCCCCGGCGCCGCCGGCCAGGAAGCCGCGCCGGTTGATCGCGGTGGGGGGCAGCAGGCTCTCCAGCTGCGGGTCGTCGAATCGGCCGGTGTGTTCGAGCATGGGGTGGGTCTCCAGGGAGGTGGCGGGACGGGCGGCGGGGGAAGAATACCGCCCGGAGGCCGCTTTCCGCCGATCCTGCGCGCGCTTCAGCGGGATCCCGGCAGCCCCTCGGGGGAGATCAACGCCAGGAAGCCGGCAATCAGCGGCACGCGCTGGCGCTCGGCCAGACAGATCACATGGGAGTGGGTGAACAGGCCAGGGCCGTTGATCGGCAATGCGACCAGTCTGGGGTCGGCGACGTGGGCGGTGTCGGCCACCACGCCCAGCCCCAGGCCCTGCGCGACCGCCTCGCGCACCGCCTCACGGCTGCCCATCTCCAGGGAACTGCGGATCTGAACACCGGCCTGGCGCAGACCCTCCTCGAACACCCGCCGGGTGGTCGAGCCGTCCTCCCGCAGCACGAACTCCTGATCGCGCAGATCGTCGAGATGGATGCTCTGCAAGCGCGCAAGCGGATGGGCGCGATGCGCGATGACCATCAGGCGCTGCCGTCGCAGCGGGACGCAGTGGATCCGGGGATCGTTCACCGCGTGAACCAGCACACCGAGATCGCCCCGGTAGTCAAGCACGCGTTCGACGATCTCGCGCGAGTCTCCGACGCTCACGGCCACTCTTACGGTCGGCCATCTCGCGCGGAAGCGCTGCAAAAGCGGCGTGAGGTTGTACGGCCCGACGGCGCACAGCGTGAGCCTGCCCTGATGATGGTCACGCGCACCCGCGAGCAGCGCTTGCGCGTCCTGTTCGGCGCGAAAGATCCGGTTGGTGAGTTCGGCCAGTGACCGACCGAAGCTGGTCAGCTCCACGCGCCGCCCTCGGCGATGGAACAGTTCCACCCGATACGCGTCCTCGAGACTGGCGATGTGGGCGGACACCGTGGGTTGCCGCAGCCCCAGCGCCTTGGCTGCCGCGGACATGGTGCCCAGCCGGGCGGTGGCATCGAAGGCACGCAGTTCACTCAGCGCCGAGCCGGCCATCTCGACTCTCGTCGTTCATAGAAGGAATCTATAGGTTGCTTGATCGACTTGACGGTTTCGTTAACAGAGCCGACATCTCGCCTGCCTAACCTCGGTTGCAGTCCACCAACCCGAGGCTCGCATGACCCGTCGTCGTCAGTTTCTGTCCACCCCCATCCGCCTCGGTGCCGCTGGTGCCGTGCTCGGCGCGCCGGCCATCCTTCGGGCGCAGCGCCGACCGTTGATCCGCATCGGCCTCGGCCCGCAGCAGCCGACCCAGTCGGACACCCGCCGGGTCTGGGAGCCGCTTTACCGGATGGTCTGCGATCAGGCGGGCGCGGACATGGAGCTCACGGTTGCGAATGACTGGGCCGGCATCTCGGTGGCGCTGGCCAGCGAACAGATCGACATGGCCCAGATGGGTCCCTGGGGATATGTGCTGGCCCGTCAGAAGGGAGACGCCCAGGCGATCGCCATGCTCATGATCCAGGGACGCCCGTACTACAAGGCCATCGTCGTGGCCCGACCCGGGCTTGAGATCCGGCGGTTCCCGGAGGATGCCCGTGGCCTGTCGATGCAGATGCTCGATGTCGGCTCGACCTCGGGCTGGCTTGTGCCCACGCACTTCATGCGTTCCCGCGGCATCGATCCCAAGAGTCACTTCGGCCGCTACGCCGAAGGGGCATCGGCGGCGGCGGCGCAGATGGCCACCGTCGGCGGGCAGGTGGATCTGGCCACCGGCTGGGATACCCACCGCAACACCATGATCCGCAACGGCCAGCTCAAGCCCGATGCCAACAAGGTGGTGTGGGAGTCCGAACCCCTGCCCAACGAGCCGGTGGTGGTTCGCCGCGGCTTCGACCCGGCGCTGGCGCGGCGTTTGCAGGAGGCGCTTGCCGCGGTGCCGGAGGCCCGCGCGAAGGAGCTGATGCCCTGGCCGTACACCGGCTTTGTGCCGACCGGGCATGAGCCCTACCAGAAGCTCGAGACCATGGGCCGCGAGGTCGGCGTGCTCAAGGGCTGACGGTCATGTCCGCGATCGGCCATCCGATCACGCCCAGGTCGGGCGGATACCCCGAGCCACGACTCGACTGGCGCTCCGCCAGTGTCCTCAGGCGGGTCGCGCTGTTCGTGGTTGTCATCGGATTCATGGCCACCTGCTTCTGGGTGGCGCGCGTGGATCCGGTGGCTCTGGTACGGGGACTTCCCCGCATGGCTCAGTGGGCGTCCACTGCCTGGCCGCCGAACCTCCAGGAACTCGACGCGGTCGCGTATCGGGCCTTCGAGACGGTCGCGATCGCGACGGTGGGCACGCTGGTGGCGGCGTTGATCGCCGCGCCGATGTCGATGCTGATGGCCGGCAATGTCGGACCCTGGCCGTGGCTCTCGGCGGGGTTGCGGTGGTTCGGCAACGCCTGCCGCGGCATCGACACGGTGGTGTTCGCGATCCTGTTCGTCGCAGCGGTGGGGCTCGGGCCGTTCGCCGGTGTCCTGGGAATGATCGTCCACTCGATCGGCGTCATTGCCAAGCTGAACAGCGAGGCGATCGAGACCCTGCCACGCGCGCCGCTCGAGGCGGCGGCGATGTCGGGCGCCGGGCCCGGCCGGATCATGGCCCACGCGGTGCTTCCCTCGGTGCTGCCTTCCCTGTCCTCGGTGTCTCTCTATGTGTGGGAGGCCAATGTGCGCACCTCGACCGTGCTGGGCATCGTGGGTGCCGGCGGCATCGGCATCGAGATCAAGGCGGCACTCGATCTGCTCGACTTTTCCAGGCTGTTCACGCTGACCGCGGCGGTGCTTCTGATGGTGACGCTGATCGATCAGTGCAGCGCGTGGCTGCGCCGAAGGCTGGTCTGATGGACGCCGCCGGTATTGAACCTGCGATCGCACTGCGAATGGCCTCGGTGCGTTACGGCGCCGCGACTGCGGTCGATTCGGTATCCCTGGCGGTGCGCCCGGGTGAGTTCGTCGTGCTGCTCGGGCCGAGCGGGGCGGGCAAGTCCACCGTTTTCCGGTGCCTGAGCGGATTGGTGCGACCCGAGTCTGGTGAGGCCCGCGTGCTCGGCCAACGCGTGGATCGCCTCGGCGCCCGGGCGCTGCGCGAGGTCCGTCGCAGCATCGGCCTGGTCTTTCAGCAGCACAACCTGATCGGCCGGTTGCGGGCGATCGACAACGTGCTCACCGGGTGCCTGGCCGAGGCGCCGCTCTGGCGGGTGCTCGCACGCCGGTTTGCGCGCAAGGATCGGCAACTCGCCCTGGCCTGCCTGGACCGGGTCGGGCTGCTCGAGAAGGCCTGGCAGCGCGCCGACTCGCTCTCGGGCGGGCAGCAGCAGCGCGTGGCGATTGCCCGGGTGCTCGCCCAGCGTGGTCGTGTGCTGTTGGCCGATGAGCCGGTGGCCAGTCTCGATCCCGAGTCGGCAAGACAGGTGCTCGAACTGCTTGCGTCAGTCGCGCGTCAGGAGGGCATGGCGGTGCTTTGCAGCCTTCATCAGGTCGGCCTGGCGAGAGAGTTCGCTGACCGGCTGATCGGTCTGCGCCAGGGCAGGGTGGTCTTCGACCTGCCCGCTGGAGATTTTCGCGAGGCGGACGAGGCAACGCTGTACCTGCGGCCCTCTGCGGACGAGCCGACGCATCCCCTGTCCGTTCGCTTCGCGCCCGTGTGCGACCAACTCTCACCCACCTGATTGCCATGGCCAGTCTCAGCCTGCGTCACATCAACAAGCGCTATGGGGCCACCCGGGTGCTCGATGGCATCGACCTCGACATCCGCGACGGGGAGTTCCTGACCCTGGTCGGACCGTCGGGATGCGGCAAGAGCACGCTGCTGCGGATCATCGCGGGCCTGGATCAGGCCGATGCCGGTGAGGTCTGCATCGATGGCGTTTCCGTGGACGCGCTCGCCCCCAAGGCCCGCGATGTCGCGATGGTGTTCCAGAGCTATGCCCTGTACCCCTACATGAGCGTGGCGCAGAACATGGCTCTTCCGCTGACGATGCGTCGCCTGTCGGCCTTGCAGCGCCTGCCCGTGCTGGGGCGCTGGGTGCCGGGTTCGGCGAGCGCCCGCCGGCAGATCGACGCCGAGGTGGCGGAGGTGGCCGGCGCGCTTGGCCTGAGCGGTCTGCTGGCGCGGCGGCCTGCGCAGTTGTCCGGCGGGCAACGCCAGCGTGTCGCGCTGGGCAGGGCGATGGTGCGGCATCCGAAGGTCTTCCTGATGGACGAGCCGCTGTCCAATCTCGATGCCAAGCTGCGGGTGGAGACCCGGGCCGAGATTGCCGACCTGCATCGCCGGCTGGCGACCACCTTTGTCTATGTCACCCACGATCAGGTCGAGGCGATGACGATGGGTCACCGGGTGGCGGTGCTGAAGGACGGGCTGCTGCAGCAGGTCGACACGCCACGTGCGCTCTATGACACCCCGGTCAACCGCTTCGTTGCGACCTTCATC
>JAGWVN010000051.1 GCA_018970865.1 Betaproteobacteria bacterium | reverse complement strand
GAGGGGCGCACCGTGCTGGCGCTCGACTGGCCGCAGCGGATGCTGCGCCTGCAGGAGCGCGATGCGTTCCGGGTCCGGCCGGCGGAGCAGCCCGGCCCTCAGTGCGTGCTGCGTACCGCGCCAGGCGAGGAGCGCGCGCATGCGGTGTTCGATGTCAGCGCGCTGGGCGTGTCGCTGCACTGGCCGGGCTGCCTGCCGGGCCCGCGACTCGATGAACTCTGGCGGCACTGCCGCCTGGAGATACCGGGGCGTCCGCCGATACCCTGCGACCTGCGGGTGCGCGCGGTGAACCGGCTGACCGGCGAGGGCAACGACGGGTTGAAGGTGGGTTGCGCCTTCCACCACCCCACGCCCGAGACTCAGCGCGCGGCGCAGCGCTATGTGCTGGAGACGGAGCGCGCGGCGCTGAGCGCCCGCCGTCAGCCGGCCCGGGCCTGAAACCGGCCCCGTTCAGCGGGGCTCAGACCTGGATGTTCATGATGTCGGTGTACGCCGACACCAGCCGGTTGCGGACGGTGAGCGCCGCCTGGAAGCCGACCTGCGCCTTCTGCATGGCCACCATGGTGTCCTCGAGGCTCACCGAATCGGCGCCGAGCTGATACTGGCGCTGCATCTGGCCGGATTCGTTCTGCAGCTGGCTGACGGTCTTGAGCGCCGAATCGAGCGCCTTCGCGAAGCCTGCGCCGCCGGTGGGAGCGCCCGCGCCCGGAGCACGGCCGAGACCCGCCGCGCCAACGGCGCCGAGGCCCTGCAGCAGTTTCAGTTCCATGAGTCGTCCTCCAAGGGGTGCATGACAGCACTGTAGCGGCGGCGCGCGCGGCTCAGCGGCGAAATAGCGACCGAACACCGCGCTATTTCCGGGTTAAGCACCCTCAAGTTCTCCGGACAATGGCCGTCGACCCCCAAAGCCCGGTGACCGCAGCCCATGGATACCACGATCGACCAGGACGCCATCGAACGACCGCGCGGCCTCGCGGCATTGCCGATCCGCCAGATCGCGATGCTGGGCATCGGCGCAGCCGCGCTGATCGCGATCGTCGTGGCCTCGGTGATGTGGGCCCGCACCCCCGACTACAAGGTGCTGTTCGCCAACCTCGGCGACAAGGACGGCGGCGCGGTGGTGGCGCAGCTCTCGCAGATGAATGTGCCCTACAAGTTCGCCGAAGGCGGCGGCGCCATCCTGGTGCCGGGCAATCTCGTCCACGATGTGCGCCTGAAGCTCGCTTCGCAGGGGCTGCCCAAGGGCGGGCTGGTCGGGTTCGAGCTGATGGAAAACCAGCGCTTCGGCGTCACCCAGTTCCAGGAGCGGCTCAATTTCCAGCGCGGACTGGAAGGCGAGCTGTCGCGCTCCATCCAGTCGCTGCCGGTGGTGCAGGCAGCCCGGGTGCACCTTGCCCTGCCCACCCAGAACGGCTTCCTGCGCGAGCAGCAGAAGGCCTCGGCCTCGGTGCTGCTCAACCTTCATCCCGGCCGCATCCTCGATCGCGCGCAGGTGGCCGGGATCGTGCATCTGGTCGCCTCGTCGATTCCGGACATGAGTCCGAAGCAGGTCAGCGTGATCGACCAGACCGGCACCCTGCTGTCGAGCAACGGCGAATCGCCCGCTGCCGGCCTGGACGCCAACCAGCTCAACTATGTGCGTCAGGTGGAGACCAGCCACATCCAGCGCATCCTGTCGATCCTTGAACCCATCTACGGGCGCGACAATGTCCGCGCCCAGGTGTCGGCCGACATCGACTTCACCCAGAGCGAGCAGACCGCCGAGCTGTACAAGCCCAATCAGGGAGGCGAGCAGGCGGCGGTGCGCAGCATGCAGACCGTCGAGGCCAAGGATCCGGCGGACAAGTCGACCGGCGGCATCCCGGGCGCGCTCTCCAACCAGCCCCCGGCGGCGGCCACGGCGCCCGCCAACGGTCCGGCCCAGACCCTGCAGACCGCCGGCGCGGCCGGCGCCGGCGCGGCCGGTCGGCGCGAGGCGGTGACCAATTACGAGGTCGACAAGACCGTGCGGGTGACCCGCGCCGGCAGCGGCGTGGTCAAGCGGCTGAGCGCCGCCGTGGTGGTCAATCACCGCAAGGCCGCGGCTGCCAACGGCAAGGTGAGCTTCACCGCGCTGACCGCCGCCGAGCTCGAGAATGTCAACGCCCTGGTGCGCGAGGCGATCGGCTTCAGCAAGGACCGCGGCGACTCCATCAATGTGGTCAACGCGCCGTTCTCGCAGGAGGAGGCGCCCAAGGCGGTGGAAGTGCCGCTCTGGAAGCAGCCCGATGTGATCGACATGGCGCGCGACGCCGCGCGCTACCTAGGGCTGCTGGTGCTGGCCGCCATCGTGATCTTCGCGGCGATCCGCCCCTCGGTGAAGGCGCTGGTGAACCGGCCGACCGCGGTGCGCATCAGCGAGACCGTGCGCAACGATCTCGCCCTGCCGCCGCCCGGCGGCGTCGGCCCGGGCGGTGCGCCCGCGCTGGAGGGCACGGTGCTGCCCGCGCTGCCCAGCCCGCAGCGCGACGATGTCATCAAGATGGCCAAGGACAACCCTGCCGCGGTCGCCAACATCGTGCGGTCGTGGGTGAACAAGGAGGAATGACCGGTGTCTTCCCAGGAAGGTCTGCAGGACAGCGCAATCCTGATGCTCGCCCTGGGCGAGGAGTCGGCGGCGGAGGTGTTCAAGCACCTGTCGCCGAAGGAAGCGCAGATGATCGGCGAGGCGATGGCCCGCATCCGGACCACCAAGAAGGAGAAGGTGGAAGAGGTCATCTCGCGCTTCCGCGCCGACACCGAAGGCCAGGGCATGCTGGTGGACGACACCAACAAGTACATCCGCACGGTGCTCACCCGGGCGCTTGGCGAGGAGCGCGGCGGCCTGCTGATCGATCGCATCCTGCAGGGCGGTGATGTCTCCGGCATCGAGAGCCTGAAGTGGATGGACGCGGCCTCGGTGGGCGAGCTCATCCGTGGCGAGCATCCCCAGATCATCGCCTCGATCCTGGTTCATCTGGAACGCGACCATGCCAGCGCGATCCTGCAGCAGTTCTCCGAGCGCACCCGCAACGATGTGATGCTGAGGATCGCCACGCTGGACGGCATCCAGCCCAATGCGCTGCGCGAGCTCAACGATGTGCTCGGCCGCGTGCTGGCCGGCAGCGACAAGCTGAAGAAGTCCAAGCTCGGCGGCTCGAAGACCGCGGCCGAGATCCTCAACTTCATGAACGGCAACCAGGACCAGGTGGTGATCGAGGCGATCCGCGAGACCGACCCGGATCTGGCCCAGAAGGTGATCGACCAGATGTTCACCTTCGACGACCTGATCAAGCTGGAGGACTCGGCGATCCAGCTGATCCTGCGCGAGGTGCAGAGCGACCAGCTGGTGATCGCGCTGAAGAGCACCGAGCCGAGCCTGCGCGACAAGATCTTCAAGAACATGAGCCAGCGCGCCGCCGAGACCCTGCGCGAGGACCTGGAGTCGAAGGGCCCGGTGAAGATCTCCGATGTGGAAGCCCAGCAGAAGGACATCCTGAAGATCGTTCGGCGACTGATCGAGGAAGGCCAGATCGCGCTGGTGAGCGGTACCGAGGAAGGCTATGTCTAAGCGGATCATCGGCGCCGAGGAGCTCGGCGAGGTCCGTCAGGTCAAGATGCTGGAACTCTTCCACGAGGGTCCGGCCCCCGGACCGGGCGCCGGTCGGCTGCGCGGCGCCAACCGGGAGCCCCCGCCCGACTTCAAGGACGGGTTCCGGCGCGGCATGGAGGAAGGATTCCGGCGAGGCTCGGCGGCGGCGGCCGATCAGATCCAGCGCGAGCACGGCGCGCGGCTGCAGGCGATCGTCGACCAGTTCGCGTCGCAGGCCCAGGCGCTTCATGCCGGCATGGATCAGGCGCTGGCCGCCGTGCGCGTCGAACTCGCCGATCAGGCGGTACTGCTCGCGCTCGAGGTGGCCCGCCAGGTGATCCGGTCGGAGCTCGCGACGCAAGCTGCCAGCCTTCTGCCGGTGGTTCGCGAAGCGGTCGCCAGCCTGGTCGATGAACGCTGCAGCTTCGTGCTGCACATGAACCCCCAGGATGTCGACCTGCTCGGCGCGAGCCTCGAACCGATGCTCAGCGCCCGAGGCGCGCGGATCCAGCCCGATCCGGCCATCGGCGTGGGCGGATGCCGCGTCCAGGCGCCGGGCGCCGAGGTCGACGCGACCCTGTCGACCCGCTGGGCGCGGGTGCTGGCCGCCATCGGCCGCGGCGAGGAACTGCCCGCCCCCGAAGTCGCGCCATGATCCCCAGCGCCGCAGCCACCCCGGCCGCCCTGCAGCGCCTGCTCGCCGGCACGGCGGACATGGCCAGCCATGCCCAGCCCCTCGCGGTGCATGGTCGCCTGATCCGGGCCGCCGGCCTGGTGCTCGAAGCCACCGGCCTGCGCCTGCCAGTGGGCGCGATCTGCCGGGTGGAGGGCGGTGGTGGCGGCGAGGCCGGCGCGGTCGAGGCCGAGGTGGTCGGCTTCGGCAACGATCGGCTGTTCCTGATGCCCACCGGCCAGGTCACCGGCCTGTCGCCCGGCGCGCGGGTGACGCCGATCGAGGCGCCGGTGCGCAAACCGGTGCTCGGCGGCCCCACCCATGCCTGGCGGCGCACGACCGACCGGATGCGTCACCTGCCGATCGGCGAGGGTCTGCTCGGACGGGTGGTCGATGCCTGCGGTGTGCCGATCGACCGCGGCCCGCCGCTCTCGGATGTGCAGAGCGAGCCGATCCAGCGTCGGCCGATCAGCGCCATGGACCGGGAACCGGTGCGCGTGCCGCTCGACACCGGCGTGCGCGCGATCAACGCGATGCTCACCGTCGGCCGGGGACAGCGCCTGGGGCTGTTCGCCGGCGCGGGCGTGGGCAAGAGCGTGCTGCTGGGCATGATGGCCCGCTTCACCGCCGCCGATGTGATCGTGGTCGGTCTGATCGGCGAGCGCGGTCGTGAGGTGAAGGAATTCATCGAGGACATCCTCGGCGAGGAAGGCCGCCGGCGCTCCGCGGTGGTGGCCGCCCCCGCCGACTGCCCGCCCCTGCTGCGACTGCAGGGCGCCGTCTATGCCACGGCGATCGCCGAGCACTTCCGCGAACAGGGCAAGCATGTGCTGCTGCTGATGGACTCGCTCACCCGTTATGCGATGGCCGCCCGCGAGGTGGCGCTGGCGATCGGCGAGCCGCCGGCCACCAAGGGCTACCCGCCGTCGGTGTTCGCCAAGCTGCCGCTGCTGGTGGAACGCGCCGGCAACGGCCGCGACGGGCATGGCTCGATCACCGCGTTCTACACCGTGCTGGCCGAAGGTGACGACCAGAACGACCCGATCGCCGATGCCGCGCGCTCCTTCCTGGATGGACACTTCGTGCTCACCCGGGCGCTGGCCGAGAGCGGCCACTATCCCGCGCTCGACATCGAGCAGTCGATCTCGCGGGTCATGCACAATGTCTCGGACCCGGGTCATCTCGCCCTGGCTCGCCGGGCCAAGGCGATGTGGGCGCGCTACCAGCGCAGCCGCGACCTGATCTCGGTGGGCGCCTATGTGCCGGGCAACGATCACGAGACCGATCAGGCGATCGCCCAGTTCCCGCGCATCGCGGCCATGCTGCAGCAGGGCATGAGCGAATGCTGCGACTTCACCGCGTCGCTGCGCGGCCTCGAGTCCTCCCTTGCTCCGGCAGGCCACGGATGAGCCGGCCCCCCTCCACCCTCTCGATGCTGATCGAGATGCGGCGCCGGGAGCGCGACCGCATTGCCGGTCAGGCCGCGCAGGCTCAACGCGACCGCGACACCGCGGCCAGCACGCTGCGCACCCTGAGCAGCTACCAGGAGGATTACCGGCAGCGCTCGCCCAAGAACGCCCGCCAGGTCACCGACACCGGCGCGGTGCGGGTGCACGAGAACTTCGTGGGCAAGCTCGGCCAGGCGATCAGCCAGCAGGACGCCCTCACCCGCAGCCTCGATGACCGCCACCGCCAGCAGCTGGTGGCGCTCGCCGAGGGCGAGCGACGGCTGAAGGCGCTCGAGACCCTGGTGCAGCGGCGCGAGGCCGCGCGTCGGCGCCGCCAGGAGTCGCTGGAACAGAAGCAGACCGATGAATTCGCCGCGCAGGCGCACGCGAGGGCGACCTCGGGGAGTACCGGACATGATTGACGAATTGCGGGTCCCGCTGACCCGGGGCGCGTTCGCGGGCAGGCCCGCGGCCAGCGAAGACCGCGGAGGCGGGGGCTTCGGTGTCGCGCTCGGCGATGCCCTCGAGCCGGCCGCGACGGAAGCGCCCCCCCTGGCCGCGCAGGCCTTCGGGCGGCGCGCGGCCTCCATCGCGCAGGCCCGGCCCGACCCCGCTGCCGATGGCAACCCCGCGGAGCGCCTGCTGCGCGCGCGTCGCCAGGCCGATCGTCAGCATCGCAGCGAGAACCGCCCGGAAAGCCGACCGGCGCCCCGCGCCGAGGGCGCGCGGGCAGAGCGCGATCCGGAGCACCGCACGCACGGCGCCGATGAGGCCGGCAAGTTGCCCGAGGCCCCGGAGCGGCCCGAGGCTGCGGCCGTCGATCCGCCATCGACCTGGAACGCCGCCGCGGAAGGCGATGCCGGACAGGCCGGCCCCGCCGGCGAGGCTGGCAGCGCCGCGGCACGGCCTGGCGACGCCAGCCTCGCGACCGATGCGGCCGGGCTGGGGATCAACCCCGCCAGCCCCAATCCGCGAACACCGGCCGCGAAGCCGACGGGCGCGGGCAACGCGGCGCAGACGCTGGCCAGCGATGCCGATCCGCTGGCGACAGCCGGCGGCGCCACGCGGCCCCTGCCCGCCTCTGCGGCCAGGGCGGCAATCACCGATCCGATGAGCTCGGGGTCGGCCGCGCAGAGCCGACAGACGCTGGCCGCGGCGGTCGACGCCACCGCGCCCGGCATGGGCGGCGGCGCCGGGATTCGCCCGGGCGGCAGTGGCGCCGGCTCGGGGGCGCCCCCCGGGGCGGAGCTTCGCGCCGCCGACTCGCCCCCCCCCGGGAGCACGGCGCCCCGACGCGACGGCACGCTCAATGGGCTGGCCGCCGCCCTGGCCGGCCGGATCGACTGGCGTCCCGCCGCCGGCGCTGCGGGCGCTCAGGGCGGCGACTCGCACAGCCCTGGCAGCGGCGACATGGGCGCGCCAGCGCGCCTGCTTGCAGCCCTCGAGGACATGCGCCAGAGCGGGGGCAGCGCGTCCCCGCAGGGCGCAGCCGCCTTCGCGGCGGCGCTTTCGGCAAGCCAGTCCCAGGCCTTCGCCCCGGTGGCGCCGGGCATGGCCGACGCGCAACCGGTTCGCCTGGCCAACCCCTGGCCGATCGACCATCCCGCCTTCCCGGCGCATCTCGCCGAGCAGGTCGGCGATTCGCTGCTGGCGGGTCTGGACCGGGCCGAAATCACGGTCACCCCGCCCGAGATGGGGCCGATCCGCATCGAGCTCTCGCTCAATGGCGAGCAGGCGAGCGTGGCCTTCAGCGCCACCCAGCCCGACACCCGGACGGCGATCGAACAGTCGTTGCCGCTCCTGAAGTCGATGCTGTCCGAACAGGGGCTGCAGCTCGCCGACACCTCGGTCGGCTCGGGCTACCGACCACCCGCCGAGTCCGGCGCGCAGTCATCCGCCGGCGATGGCGGCGGCGCACGCGACCCGGGCGGTTCCCAGGCCCGCGCGGGCGGGTCGGGAGGCGCCGGCGGGACCAGCGCCAACGGGAGCGGAGTCGCGGCCTCGGCCGCCCGCGGCAACGGCCTGCTCGACCTCTTCGCCTGAGATCGGCGTCCGGCCGACCGGCCGCGAACCGCCAGGCGGCGCCCTGACGGCCACCGACGGCAGCGGGGGCGCCGACCGTCCGCAAATGTGGGGGCGCAGCCCCGCTTTTCCCGGCAACGATCCGACCGGGCGCTGACACCATTGCGCTTCGGGGAACACCGAGCGGTTCCCGTGATGGAGCACACATGGCGGAAGACAAGAAACCGGCGGAAGACGGCGACAAGCCCAAGCCCAAGCGCGGCAAGAAGGGACTGATCCTGATCGCCGCGGCGGTGCTTCTCCTGGGCGGCGGGGGCGGCGGCGGCTGGTATTTCTGGTCCAAGTCCAAGGCCCATGCCGAAGACGAGGCCGATGCCCCGGCCAAGGACGCGCAGAAGCAGAAGACCTTCGCGACGCTGGACCAGTTCGTGGTCAACCTTGCCGATGAAGGCGGTGACCGGCTCGCGCAGGCGGTCATCGTGCTGGAACTGGCCGATGCCAAGGCTGCCAGCGATCTGAGCGCGCAGATGCCGGCGGTGCGCAACGCGGTGCTGCTCACCCTCTCGTCCAAGCAGACCAAGGACCTGCTCTCGGTTGCCGGCAAGAAGGCGCTGGCGAGCGAGCTGGCCCTGGTGATCGGCATGCAGCTCGGCTGGGAGCCCCCCGAATCCGAGGAAGAGGCGCCGCGCAAGCGCAAGGTCAAGGCCGAGCCCAAGGCGGCCGAGGCCACGACCGACGAGGGCGCCAAGGGCGACGCCGTCAAGGGCGACGCCGTCAAGGGCGACGAGGACGCGGCCGATGCCGACGAGGGCGCCGATCGCAAATCGAAGAAGGCCAAGAAGAAGAAACGCCATCCGCCCAATCCGGTCGAGGCGGTGCATTTCTCCCAGTTCCTGGTGCAGTGAGCCGCGACGATGGCTGACCAGTTTCTCTCGCAGGAAGAAGTCGATGCCCTGCTCGACGGGGTCAACGGCGGGGCGACCGACGAATCCGACGAGGTCGACAGCGGCGTTCGCGGCTACGACCTGGGCAAGCAGGAACGCATCGTCCGGGGTCGGATGCCGACCCTGGAGATCGTCAACGAGCGCTTCGCGCGCAACATCCGGCTGGGCCTGTTCAACTTCATCCGGCGCAACCCGGAGATCTCGGTGGGGCAGTCGAAGGTGCAGAAGTACAGCGCCTTCCTGCGCAACATCGTGGTGCCCACCAACATCAATGTGATGAATGTGAAGCCGCTGCGCGGCACGGCGCTGATGATCTGCGAGCCCTCGCTGGTCTTCACCGTCATCGACAACCTCTTCGGCGGCAGCGGCAAGCTGCATACCCGCATCGAGGGCCGCGATTTCTCGCCCACCGAGCAGCGGATCATCCAGCGCATCGTCGAGGTCTTCGTCGACGAGTACCGCAAGGCCTGGGAAGGCGTCTATCCGCTCGAGCTGGAGTATGTGCGCTCCGAGATGCACACCCAGTTCGCGAACATCGCCACGCCCTCGGAGATCATGGTCACCGCCAGCTTCGACATCGAGGTGGGCGAGGCCGGCGGCGCGATGCACATCTGCATCCCCTACTCCACGCTCGAACCGATCCGCGAGATGCTGCACTCGTCGGTGCGGGCCGACCAGAACCAGGCCGACCGGCGCTGGGTGACCATGCTCACCCAGCAGCTGAAATCGGCCGATGTGGAGATGGTGGCCGAATTCGCCACCGCCCGGGCGACGCTGCGCCAGCTGATCTCGCTCAAGCGCGGCGACTTCATCAGCCTGGACATGCCCGAGACCGTCACCGCCAAGGTGGAGGGCGTGTCGATCTTCGACTGCAACTATGGCGTGTCGAACGGGCGCTACGCGATCAAGGTGCGCGAGACCCTGAGCGGCATCGAGGAAGTCCTGAAAGGCAACGGCAATGAATGACGAGAACACCCAGGATCGCAACGAGCAGGCCGACGACTGGGCGGCCGCCCTGGCCGGCGAGGACGACAGCGGCGGCGCGTCGGCGCAGCCCTCCTTCGACAGCCCCGGCAACATGAGCGCGGCCGACACCACTGCGGCGATCTTCCCGCAGCTGAGCGGCGGCAAGACCATCCAGGCCAGCAACGAGATCGACATGATCCTGGACATCCCGGTCCAGCTCACCGTCGAGCTGGGACGGACCCGGATCCCGATCAAGCACATCCTGCAGCTCGCGCAGGGTTCGGTGATCGAGCTCGAGGCGATGGCCGGCGAGCCGATGGATGTGCTGGTCAACGGCTGCCTGATCGCCCAGGGCGAGGTGGTGGTGGTGAACGACCGCTTCGGCATCCGCCTGACCGACATCGTGACCCCGTCCGAGCGCCTGCGCCGGATGAACCGCAACTGAGGCGGCGCGCGCGATGACCGCCTCCCTGCTGCCCTCGCTGCTGGCCTTCGTCGCGGTGCTCGCGATGATCCCGCTGGCGCTGTGGCTGATGAAGCGCACCCAGGGTTTGCGGCCCCGGGCCGGCGGACCGCTGTCGCTGGTGGCCGGCCTCTCGCTCGGTCCGCGGGAACGGATCGCAGTGGTGCAGGCCGCCGGCCGCTACCTGGTGGTGGGCATCACCGGGCAGTCGATCACCCTGCTGAGCGAACTGCCGGAGTGGCCCGGCGACCAGCCTGCCGACGCCTCGCCCGCCCCGGGCCTGCCCGCCTCCCCCGTCTTTGCCCGCCTGCTGCGCGGGCTCGAGCGCCGTGATGCCGATCGCCCGGACCGCTAGCCGAATCGCGGCGGGCCTCGCGCCCCTGCTGATCGCCGCGCCCGCCCTCGCCCAGGGCGTGTTCTCGGTGAACGCCAGCAGCGCGCCCGGGGGCGGCACGACCTACTCGGTGCCGGTCCAGACCCTGCTGATCTTCACGGCGCTGTCGTTCCTGCCGGCCGTGCTGCTGATGATGACCAGCTTCACCCGCATCGTCATCGTGCTCTCGCTGGTGCGCCAGGCGCTCGGACTGCAGGCAACGCCGCCCAACCAGGTGATCGTGGGCATGTCGCTGTTCCTGACCTTCTTCGTGATGTCGCCCACCCTGGAGCGCATCCACGCCGATGCCTACAAGCCCTATTCGGAGCAGAAGATCGGCTTCGAGGACGCGCTCGCCCGCGGCAGCGGCCCGTTGCGCGAGTTCATGGCTCGCCAGACCCGGGAGGCCGACCTCGCGCTCTTCTCGCGCATCGCGAAGGTGGAGCGCGGCACGCCCGCCGCCGAGGTGCCCTTCAAGGTGCTGGTGCCCGCCTTCGTGATCAGCGAACTGAAGACCGCCTTCCAGATCGGCTTCCTGGTCTTCGTGCCCTTCCTGATGATCGACATGGTGGTGGCCAGCCTGCTGATGTCGATGGGCATGATGATGGTCTCGCCCGTGCTGGTCGCGCTGCCATTCAAGCTGATGCTGTTCGTGCTCGCGGACGGCTGGAACCTGCTGATCGGCTCGCTGGTCGCGAGCTTCGGCACCGGATAGGAATCCCGATGACGCCCGAGTATGTGGTCAATGTCGGCCGACAGGCCCTC
Source organism: Betaproteobacteria bacterium (assembly GCA_018970865.1). Classification (GTDB taxonomy): domain Bacteria; phylum Pseudomonadota; class Gammaproteobacteria; order Burkholderiales; family Burkholderiaceae_E; genus Quisquiliibacterium. Next base: position 13,633 of record JAGWVN010000051.1, on the reverse strand, counting down.
GAGATGATGATGCTGGTCTCGGCGCCCGCGCTGCTGGTGGCGCTGGGCATCGGGCTGGTGGTGAGCGTGCTGCAGGCGGCCACCCAGATCAACGAGGCCACCCTCACCTTCCTGCCCAAGCTGATCGGGGTGGGCATCACCCTGGTGCTGGTCGGCCCGTGGATGCTGGCCGTGCTCACCGACTACATCGCGCGCACCCTGACCAGCGTGCCGGCGGCGATCTCGGGCAACTGAACGCCGTCGGGCGGCCGCCATGATCACGCTGACCGACCAGCAGGTCTTCGCCTGGCTCAGCGCCTTCCTGCTGCCCTTCTTCCGGGTGCTGGGCATGATGACCAGCGCGCCGATCTTCTCCAACCGGTCGTACCCCACCCGTGCCCGGGTCGCGCTGGCCGCCGCGGTGGCGGTGCTGGTGGCGCCCTTCGCGGGCGCGCCCGAGACCGCCCTGCTCGGCACCGCCGCCGGTATCGGCGCCGTCGCCCAGGAGGTGGCGGTGGGCATCACCATCGGCTTCGTGGCCCGACTGCTGTTCACCGGCTTCGAGATGGCGGGCGAGCTGATCGGCCTGCAGATGGGTCTGTCATTCGCCGGCTTCTTCGACCCGCAGGCCGGCACCGCCAACCCGGTGGGCCTGACCATCAATTCGGTCTCCACCCTGACCTTCGTGGCGATCAACGGCCCCCTGGCGCTGCTGGCCACCGTGATCGAGAGCTTCCAGTGGCTGCCGGCCGGCAGTTCGGCCGCCGCCTTCCTGAGCGAGCGGTCGCCGCTCCAGCTGGGCGCCGAGACCTTCGCGCTCGCGCTCTCGCTCGCCCTGCCCTTCATGGGCATGCTGCTGTTCGTGAACATGGCGATGGGCGTGGTCTCCCGGGTGGCGCCGCAGCTCAACCTGTTCGGCGTGGGCTTCCCGGTGACCATCCTGGTGGGCCTGGTGATGCTCAGCGTGGGCCTGCCGATGATCGAGGCTCCGCTGATGGCGCACTTCGAGCGCCTGCTGGCCCACCTCTCGCGCTGAGCCCCGGCGCAGCGGCGCGCCGGGCACCCGGAACGCGGAGGATCAGCGGATCAGCCGCCCGGGCAGCTCGCCGGTGAGCTCGTCGTCGCGCAGGATCTCGACGCCCGACACGAAGGTGTGGCGATAGCCCTGGGCGCGCTGGATGAAACGGCGGCCGCCGGCGGGCATGTCGTGCACGATGCGAGGACGCCGCAGATCGAGGCGGCTGAAGTCGATGAGATTGAGGTCGGCCTTCATGCCCGGCGCGATCAGGCCCCGATCGGGCAGGCCGTAGGCCAGCGCATTGCCGCGGGTCTGTTTGTGCACCAGGAATTCCAGCGGAATGCGCTCGCCGCGCCGGCGGTCGCGCGCCCAGTGCTTGAGCAGGAAGGTGGGCGCGGCGCCGTCGCAGATCAGCCCGACATGCGCGCCGGCGTCGCTCAGCCCCATGACGGTGGCATCGCTCACCAGCATCTCGCGGACCACATCGAGGCTGCCCTCGGAGTAGTTCTCGAAGGGATGCATCAGCAGCCCCGCGCCCTGATCGGCCAGCAAGGCCTCCATGGCCAGGGCCCAGACCGTGCGCCCTTCGCGGGCGGCCCGCGCCCCCAGGCTGGCGCTCATGTCAGGCTCGTAGTCCTGGGCCTCGTCCATCACGAAGCTGCGCTCGAGCATGCGCTGCATGAAGCGCTCGGCCGGCTCGCCGGTGCGCTCGCCGACCAGACGATCGCGCAGCGCGGGATCGGCCTGCAGCCGGGCGGCCACCTCACGGCCCGACAGGCCGGCCAGCGGCGCCCAGGCCGGGTGGTCGAGGAAGGGATGGCGGCTGGAATCGAGGCACATCAGGATGCCGATGCCCTTGGCGCCCACCTGGCCGTTCATGGCCAGCCCCGCAGCGCGGCCGGCCTTCAGGTTGGCCAGGGTCTCGCGCCAGAGATCGGGCGCCTTGTCGCTTTGCAGCAGCAGCACCGACAGCGGCCGGCCGGAGTGCACCGTGGCCTGGCGCAGGAGTTCGAACTCGCCCGGCCCGAAGTCGGAATTGACCTGCAGCACGCCGCGACCCGCGCGCCGCAGGCCTTCGGCGAGGGCGTGGAGCTCGGGCGCGTCGGCCGTCATGCTGGGCGTGGGTCGACCGTCGGCGGCACGGTGCTTGGGGGTACGGGATGTGCTCACGCCGAGCGCGCCCGCCGCCAGCGACTGCTCGACCAGCCGGGTCATCTCGGCGAGTTCGGCGTCGGTGGGCACCTCCCGGTGGTCGGCGCCTCGTTCGCCCATCACATAGAAGCGCAGCGCGCCGTGCGGCATCTGGGTGCCGATGTCGATGGCATGCGGCTTGTCGGCCAGCGCCTGCTGGTAGCCCTCGAAGGATTCCCAGCGGAAGTCGATTCCCTCGGCGAGCACCGCTTCGGGAATGTCCTCGACGCCCTGCATCAGGTTGATGAGGTAATCGCTCTTGCCGGGCTTGAGCGGCGCGAAACCCACGCCGCAGTTGCCGAAGACCGCGGTGGTCACGCCGTGCCAGCAGGACGGGGTGAGCGAGGCATCCCAGGTGGCCTGGCCATCGTAGTGGGTGTGGATGTCGACGAAGCCGGGGATGAGCAGCAGGCCGTCGGCGCGGATCTCGCGCCGTCCGGCACCGAGACCGGCGCCGACCTCGGCGATGCGGCCGCCGGCCACGGCGACATCGAGGGTGCGGCCGGGCGCGCCCGAGCCGTCGACGACCGTGGCGCCGCGGATGACGAGGTCATGCATGAGGAAGCTCCCGATGGACGATGCCCGATCTTACTGCGGGCCCGGCAGCGCCGGAGCGCCGATTCCGCGCGGCGGTCGGTCGGGGCTTGCGGATCGTGCCGGAACACCCCACCCTCGCGCGGCAGAGCGCCCGATCGGGCGCTGCCGGACGCGCGGCATGCCGCCATGCGCGTCCCCGTCAGGAAAGGACCGTTCATGAGCTGGGTGATTCTCGCCGTGCTGGCCGCGATCGTGTTCTGGGCGATCAGCGCCTACAACCAGCTGGTCGCGCTGCGCAACCGCTTCCGCAATGCCTATGCGCAGATCGATGTCCAGCTCAAGCGCCGATACGACCTGATCCCCAACCTGGTGGATGTGGCCAAGGCCTATCTGAAGCACGAGCGCGAGACCCTCGAGGCGGTGATCGCCGCGCGCAACAGCGCCCTGGGCGCCAGCCGGGCGGTGGCCGCCAAGCCGGGAGATGCCGCCGCGATGCAGGGGCTCGCGACGGCGGAGGGAGCGCTGCAGGGCGCACTTGGCCGGCTGTTCGCCCTCGCGGAGGCCTACCCGGACCTGCAATCGAACCAGAACATGATGCAGCTCTCGGAGGAGCTGACGAGCACCGAGAACAAGGTGGCCTTCGCCCGCCAGGCCTTCAACGACGCGGTCATGGAATACAACACCGGGACCGAGCAGTTCCCGGCGTCGGTGCTGGCCGGCCTGTTCCGGTTCGAGGCAGCGCAGCTGCTGCAGGCCACCGAGAGCGCCGAGGAGCGCAAGGCGATCCGGGTGCAGTTCTAGGGTGGACTTCTTCGGTCACCAGCAACAGGCGCGCGCGGCCACGCGCCGGCTGCTGCTGCTGTTCGCGCTGGCCGTCATCGGCGTGGTGCTGGCTGTCAACGGCGTCATCCTGCTGGCGGCCAGGGCGGCCGGCATCGTTCCGGCGCCCTGGGTTCACGGGCTGGTCAGCGGCGCGCTCCTCGCGCTGATCCTCGGCGGCACGCTGGTCGAGTCGATCCGGCTGCGCGCGGGCGGGCCGGAGGTGGCGCGCATGGTCGATGCCCGCCCCGTCGATGCGCAGACCGCCGACCCCTTCGAGCGCCGGCTGCGCCATGTCGTGGAGGAGATGGCGCTGGCCTCGGGCACGCCGGTGCCGCGGGTGTACCTGATGGCCGACGAGGCCGGGATCAACGCCTTCGCGGCCGGCAACACCCTGCAGGATGCGGTGGTGGCGGTGACCCGCGGCGCGCTCACCCGCCTCACCCGCGACGAGCTGCAGGGCGTGGTGGCTCATGAGTTCAGCCACATCCTGAACGGCGACATGCGCCTGAACATGCGCATGATCGCGATGATCTACGGGCTCACCCTGGTGAGCTCGGCGGGACGCCTGCTGCTGAGAGCCGCCGCGGAGGGGCGCGACAGCAAGGCCGCGACGCCGGTCGGGTTGGCCGGCATCGGGCTCTGGACGCTGGGCGCGATCGGCGTGTTCTTCTCGAGGCTGATCAATGCCGCGCTGTCGCGCCAGCGGGAGTACCTGGCCGATGCCAGCGCGGTGCAGTTCACCCGCAACCCGGATGGCATCGGGGGCGCGCTGCGCAGGATCGGCGGCTTTTCCACCGACGCGCCCGCGGTCCTCGGCAAGTCCGCGCGACGACGACCTGGCCTGGGCAGCGCGATCGCCCATCATCACGCCCGCACGCTCTCGCCGATCTTTCTGGGCGCGGCGAGCGCGCAGTTCATGGCCGGCGCCTTCGCCACCCATCCGCCGCTCACCGAACGGCTGCGGCGGATCTACGGCCGATCGGTGAGCCTGCTGGACGCGCCCGAGCAGCCGCTGCCAGGCGCCGAGCCCGCGGCCGCCGAGCCCCCAGCCGCCGCGCGCCAAGCGGCCGGGGCGATCAGCCCGCTCGCCCCCCTGGCGCGCGGCGCCGCCGCCCTGCCCTCATCGATCGGCCATGCGCTTGCGCCGGCCGACGCGAAAGCCTTTGTGGAGTCATGGCGGGAACGCATCCAGGCCCTGGGTCTGGACACCGCGCTCCAGGATCCGCCACAGGCGCGCCTGCTCACCCTGGCGATGCTGCTCGACAAGGGCGCGTCGGTAGCGCTGGCACAGCGCCGGATCGTGATCGACGCCCTCGGCGCGAGCGCTGGCGATGCCCTGGGCGCGCTGCACGCCGCCGTGGCCACCCTGCCCCCCGGCGGGCGACTGCCCTTGCTCGACCTCGCGATGCCGGCCCTGCAGCAGCTCTCGCTGGCCGAGTCGGACGGGTTGCTGCGCATCGCCGACGCGCTGATCGCCGCGGACGGGCGCCTGAGCCTGCCCGAGTTCCTGCTCCTGACGACGCTGCGACGGCGCATCGGCAGCGCGGCGCGGGCGCGCGTGCGTCCGATCCACCGCTCGCTGCGCGAGCTGCCCGATGAGGCCGCGCTGGTGCTGTCGCTGATCGCGCACCTGCGCAGCTCACGCCCGGCGAGCGAGGCCTTCGCCGCGGGTCGGGTGTTTCTGGAGGGCATGACGCCGGTGCTCCAGCCGCTCGGCGCGCTGACACCCGCGTCGCTGGGCCCGGCGCTCGCGCGCCTGAACCAGCTGATGCCGCTGGCCAAACCGGCACTGGTCAAGGCCTGCGCGGCCGCCGCCTGGGATGTCGGGAGCCGGCAGGTGGACTGGCGCGCCGCGAGCGCGCTGCGCACCCTGTGCACCGCCCTGGACGCCCCGTTGCCGCCGATGACGCAGGCAGCAATCGACTCGGTGCACTGAGCCCCGACATCACGCGTCGGGGCGCGGGGTCACGGCGCCGGGCCGGAGCCAGGATGGGCGGGGTCTACAGCGCCTTGTGCGCGCCGTCGCACAGCGCGCCCTTGCCGCTCTGCTTGCAGCCGCAGAACCAGACCTTGCCGTCCTGCTCGGCCTTGTAGGGCACCGGGGTGATGGCGGTGTCCTTGTGCGAGCCGTCGCAGAAGGGCTGGCGGGCGCTCTTGCCGCAGGCGCACCACCAGTAGGTCTTGCCGGCCTCGACCTCGATCGGATAGGGGGCCTTCTGGGCGACGACGGTTCCGGGTTTCATGAATGGCTCCTGCGCGATGGTGGCCGGCGCGGGCTGCGCCGCGCCTCAGACGGCATGATAGAGGCACAGCCCACTTCCGACCGGAGAATCCGATGGACATCGCCTGGCAGAGTCTCACCCAGCTCAAGGCCGCGCTCGACGCCGGCCGGCTCAGCGCACAGGAGATCACCGAGCATCTGCTGGCCCGCATCGCCCGCCTCGACCCCGAACTGCATGCCTTCGTGTCGGTGGATGCCGATGGCGCGCGCGCGCTGGCGCGCGCCGCCGACCAGGCCCGCGCCGCCAGCCTGCCCCGCCCGCCCCTGCATGGCCTGCCGGTGGTGCTCAAGGACCTGCTCGACATCGAAGGCCGGGTCTGCACGCTGGGTTCGCGCCGCAACCTGCAGCGGGTGGCCACGGTCACCGCCGCCACCGTCGAGCGCCTGCTTGCCGCCGGCATGGTGCCGCTCGGCAAGGTGCACATGACCGAGTTCGCCTTCGGCGGCTGGGGCACCAACCCGCTGATGGGCACGCCGCGCAACCCCTGGGACCGCGCGGTGCACCGGGTGCCGGGCGGCTCCTCCAGCGGCACCGGCGTTGCGGTGGCCGCAGGCTTCGCGCCGGTGGGCATCGGCAGCGACACCGGCGGCTCGGTGCGGATTCCCTGCGCGTTCAACGGCCTGACCGGGCTGAAGGTCACCCACGGCCGCATCAGCCTGCACGGCACGGGCCTGCTGAGCTGGAGCCTGGACACCATCGGGCCGATGGCCCGCACCGTGGCCGACTGCGCCCTGCTGCTCGACGCGCTCGCCGGGCCCGACCCGCGCGACCCGACCACGCTCGCGCAACCGCTCGAGCGCTTCGCCCGCGACCCGCGCAGCGTGCGCGGCCTGCGCCTGGCGCTGCCCGACGCCAGCCAGCTGCCCGCCCTGATGGATGCGGGCGTCACGGCGGCCTGGCAGGCCGCGGCGCGCCGCTTCGAGTCGCTCGGCGTGCAGGTGATGCCGGCCCGTCTGCCCGACTGGTTCTTCGAGCTCGCGCCCGCGGCCGGCCGGATCATCGCCTCGGAGGCCTACGCCCTGCACGGCAGCTATGTGAAAGACCCGGCCGTGCCGCTGGGCGATGCGGTGCGCGGGCGCATCCGCCAGGCCGAGGCCTTCGGGCCGGGCGACTATCCGCAGGCCCTGCGCGACATGGCCGCGCGCCGGCGCGAGTTCGCCGCCTGGTTCGAGGCCTACGACGCGATCCTGCTGCCGAGCGTGCCGATCCCGGCGATTCCGGTGGCCGAGGTGGACGAGGCCTCGCCGGCGCCCGGCATCCTGACCCGGCCTGCCAACTACCTCGGGCTGTGCGCGCTGTCGCAGCCGGCAGGGCTGGTGCGCGGCCTGCCGGTGGGCGTGCAGATCATCGGCAAGCCCTTCGACGAGCGTACCGTGCTCGGGCTGGGTCAGGCCAGCGAGAGCGCGGGCGGCAGCGAGTTGCCGCGACCGGCGCTCGACTGAGGACGCGCCGGAGCGCCTGCTCAGGCCACCGCGGCAAGGCTGCGGCGGGCGGCGGCCAGGGTGGCGTCGATGTCGGCGTCGGAGTGCGCGCCCGAGAAGAAGAAGGCCTCCACCGGCGAGGGCGGCAGGTACACGCCTTCATCGAGCATCAGGTGGTAGAAGCGCTTGAAGCGCTCGACATCCTGGGCCTGGACCTGCGCGAAGCTGGTGGGCGGGCTGGCCAGCATGTAGCAGCCGGCCATCGCGCCGATCGACTGGGCGCAGAAGGCCACGCCGGTGTCGCGGGCCGCCTGGTTCATGCCCTCGACCAGCCGGGCGCAGCGCGCCGAGACCGTGTCGAACCAGCCCGGCGCCGAGATGATGTCGAGCGTGGCCAGGCCCGCGGCCATGGCGATGGGATTGCCCGACAGCGTGCCGGCCTGATACACCGGGCCGAGCGGGGCCATGAGATCCATGACCTTGGCCGAGCCGCCGATGGCGCCCACCGGCATGCCGCCGCCGATCACCTTGCCGAAGGCCGACATGTCGGGCACCACGCCGAGCACCTGCTGCGCGCCGCCCAGCGACACCCGGAAGCCGGTCATGACCTCGTCGAAGATCAGCAAGGCGCCATACCGGGTGCAGAGCTCGCGCAGGCCCTGGTGGAAGCCCGGCGCCGGGAGGATCAGGTTCATGTTGCCCGCCACCGGCTCGACCATCACGCAGGCGATGTCCTCGGGGTGCTGCTCGAAGAGCGCCTGCACGCTGGCCAGGTCGTTGAACTGGGCGACCAGGGTATGGCGGGCGAGATCGGGCGGCACGCCTGCCGAGCTCGGCGTGCCGAAGGCCAGCGCGCCCGAGCCGGCCTTGACGAGCAGGCTGTCGGCCGTGCCGTGGTAGCAGCCCTCGAACTTGAGGATCTTGCTGCGGCCGGTGTAGCCGCGTGCCAGCCGGATGGCCGACATGGCCGCCTCGGTGCCAGAGCTGGTGAAGCGCACCTTCTCGACATGCGGGAACAGCGCGCACAGCCGCTCGGCGAGATCGCTCTCGAGGGTGTTGGGCGCGCCGAAGGACAGGCCGCGGGTGGCCGCCAGCTGCACCGCCGCCACCACGCGGGGATGCGACTGGCCGGCGATCATCGGCCCCCAGGAGCCGAGATAGTCGATGTAGCGGCGGCCCTCCACATCCCAGAGGTAGGCGCCTTCGGCGCGATCGATGAATCGCGGCGTGCCGCCCACCGCGCGAAAGGCGCGCACCGCCGAATTGACTCCGCCCACCAGCACGCGCTTGGCGCGCTCGAATTCCGCTGCATTGGTCGTCATTGCCCGTGTGTCCGTGCTGAAGGGTTGAACCGTCCGCCCGGGCGGCCAGGGGCCCCGGCGGGTCGGCGCCAGTCTAAACGCTCGTTGACGCGGGCGCGTGTCAGCGGCCGCGATAACGGGCCGATGCGCGCCCGGGGATCGCGGAACCCGCGGCGGCGCCCCGCTCAGGCGACGAGCACGGCGTCGAGCGACCCGAGCGGGCCGTAGTCGGCCCGGACCCGGTCGCCGGGCGCGACCGGCAGCGGCACGATGCAGGTGCCGGTGGTGACCAGGTCGCCCGCCTTCAGGCCCGGCCCGTGCCGGGAGAGCTCGTTGGCGATCCAGGTCAGCGCGAGGCGGGGATCGCCCAGCACATTGGCGCCCTGCCCGCGGGCTGCGACCGCGCCCCCGCGCCAGACCTGCACCGGATGCGCGGCAAGATCGACCTCGCGCCAGCCCGGCGCCATGGCCGGCCCGACCACCAGCCAGCACGCGCAGGCGAAGTCGGCGATCAGCTGCGGCGCGCCCACCCGGGCGAAGTCGTGATAGCGCGAGTCGGGGATCTCGATGGCCGGATGCAGATCGGCCACCGCGGCCATGACCTCTTCCTGGGTCCAGGGCTGCGCGCGCGGCGGCAGCGCCCGCCCCATGCGGAAGGCGAACTCGGCCTCGACCACCGACATGCGGCTCGTGCCGATGGCCAGCGCCGCGCCCGGCTCGCGCAGGCGGTCGGCGAGCAGGCGGCCCGCCAGCGGACCGTCGACCCCGATGTGCTGCTGACCGGCCTGGCTGGTGGCGGCGATCTTCCAGCCCACCACCGGCTGGCCGGTGAGTTCGGCCAATGCCGCCTGGGCCGCATAGCCCGCCGCCCGGTCAGCGGGCCGGCAGGCCTGCGGCAGCGCGTCGGTGGCGCCGCCGCCCTGCCACAGCGGCAGCAGGTGGCGGGCGGCCTCGTGGGCGGCGCTCACTGCGCCCCCGGCTGGGCCAGCAGGGTTTCGATCTCGGCGGCGAGCGCGGCCGGCTCGACCTGCGGGGCATGGCGGGTGACCGTGCGACCGTCGCGGGCGATGAGGAACTTGGTGAAGTTCCACTTGACCGCCTGCGAGCCGAGCAGGCCCGGGGCCTGGGCGGTGAGCCACTGCCAGAGCGGATGGGCCTGATCGCCGTTGACATCGACCTTCGCGAAGAGCGGAAAGTCGACGCCGAAGTTACGCTCGCAGAAGCTGCCGATCTCGGCGGCGTCGCCCGGCTCCTGCGCGCCGAACTGGTTGCAGGGAAAGCCGAGCACCACCAGACCCTGGTCACGGTAGCGCTCGTGCAGGGCCTGCAGACCGGCGTACTGCGGGGTGAAGCCGCAGCGGCTGGCGGTGTTCACCGCCAGCACCACCTGGCCGGCGTAGCGGGAGAGCTTCACGGGTTTGCCGTCGAGGCCGCGGGCCTCGAAATCGCCGAGTGTGGGCATGGTCAGGGGCTTTCTGGAGCGGCGCCGAAGGCGCCTTGGGGGACGGGCGCATCGGCCGGCTCGACCCGGACCGCGCAGTACTTGAACTCGGGGATCTTGCCGTGCGGATCGAGCGCCGGGTTGGTGAGCAGGTTGGCCGCGGCCTCGGTGTAGGCAAAGGGCAGGAAGACCGTGCCTGCGGCCACGCCTTCGTCGGCCCGCGCGGTGAGCAGGATGCTGCCGCGACGCGAGCTCAGGCGCAAGCCGGCGCCGGCGGCCACGCCCAGTCGGGCGAGTTCCGATGGATGCAGCGCGGCGGTGGCGGTGGGCTCGATCGCCTGCAGCACCCCGGCGCGCCGGGTCATCGCGCCGGTGTGCCAGTGCTCGAGCAGACGGCCGGTGATCAGCACGAAGGGATAGGCCGCGTCGGGCTGCTCGTCAGCCAGACCGGGCCGCGCGGGCACCAGCCGGGCGCGGCCATCGGCCGTGGGGAAGCGATCGGCGAACACCACCGGATGGCCGGGATCGGTCTCGTCGGGGCAGGGATAGGTGACCGAGCCCTCGCGCTGCAGACGCGCCCAGGAGATGCCGCGGATGGAGTCCATGGCCTGACGCATCTCCTCGAACACCTCGCCGACATCGCGGTAGCGCCAGGGCAGGCCGAGCTCGGCGGCCATGCGCTGGATGATCCAGAGATCGCGCCGCGCCTCGCCGGGCGGGCTGAGCGCCGCGCGGCCGAGCTGCACCATGCGGTCGGTGTTGGTGAAGCTGCCGTCCTTCTCGGCGAAGGCCGAGGCCGGCAGGATGACATCGGCCAGCATCGCGGTCTCGGTGGGGAAGATGTCCTGCACCACCAGCCAGTCGAGCGCGGCGAGCGCCTGCCGCGCATGGGCGAGGTCGGGGTCGGACATCGCCGGGTTCTCGCCCATGATGTACATGCCACGCACCTGCCCTGCGATCGCGGCGTGCAGGATCTCGACCACCGTGAGGCCGGGCCGCGGGTCGATGGGCGCGCCCCACAGGCGCTCCAGGCGGGCCCGATGGCCTTCATCATCCACCCGGTGATAGTCGGGCAGCATCATCGGGATCAGCCCGGCATCGGAGGCGCCCTGGACATTGTTCTGGCCGCGCAGCGGATGCAGGCCGGTGCCGGGGCGACCGATCTGGCCGGTGACCATGGCCAGTGCGATCAGGCAGCGGACATTGTCGGTGCCGTGCACATGCTGGGAGATGCCCATGCCCCAGAAGATCATCGAGGCGCGGCTGCGGGCGTAGCGTCGCGCCACCGCGCGCAGGGTCTCGGGCGCGATGCCGCAGATCGGCGCCATGGCCTCGGGCGTGCACTGCGCCACCGCGGCGGCGAGCTCGTCGAAGTGGCGGGTGCGCTCGCGCACGAAGGTCTGGTCGACCAGGCCCTCGGCGATGATCACCTGCAGCAGCGCGTTGAGCAGCGCGACATCGCTGTCGGGCCGGAACTGCAGGGCATGGGTGGCCAGGCGGGAGAGTTCGGTGCGGCGCGGGTCGGCCACGATCAGCGTGGCGCCGCGATGCACCGCGTTCTTGATGAAGGTGGCGGCCACCGGATGATTGACGGTGGGATTGGCGCCGATCACCAGGATGCACTCGGCCAGCAGCGCGTCGCTCACCGGATTGGAGACCGCGCCCGAGCCCACGCCCTCGAGCAGCGCCGCCACCGAGGAGGCATGACACAGGCGCGTGCAGTGGTCGACATTGTTGGTGCCGAAGCCGGTGCGCACCAGCTTCTGGAACAGGTAGGCCTCCTCGTTGCTGCCCTTGGCCGAGCCGAATCCGGCCAGCGCGGAGGGGCCGTGGGCATCGCGCAGCCGGGCCAGGCCGCCGCCGGCAAGCGCCAGGGCCTCGTCCCAGCTGGCAGGCCGGAAGTCGTCGCGCCAGTCGGCCGGCACGCCGCGCTCGGGCAGGCGCTTGGGGCGGCCCGCGCGGCGCACCAGCGGCAGGGTGAGCCGCTGCGGGCTGTGGACATAGTCGAAGCCGAAGCGGCCCTTGACGCACAGCCGGCCATGATTGGCCGGCCCGTCGCGGCCTTCCACGCGCCGGATGCGATTGCCGGCCACCCGGTAGGTCACCTGGCAGCCCACGCCGCAGAACGGGCACAGGGAGTCCACCGCGGTCTCGTCGGCCTGCGGCCAGGCCGGTTCGCCGGCCTGCTCGCCCCCCAGCGGCAGTCGCGGCGCAAGGGCGCCGGTGGGGCAGGCCTGCACGCACTCCCCGCAGCCCACGCAGCTGGAGGCGCCCAGGCTGAGGTCGGCGTCGAACACGATGCGGGCCTGCTCGCCGCGGCCGGCATAGCCGATCACATCATTGCCCTGGACCTCGCGGCAGGCGCGCACGCAGCGGCCGCACTGGATGCAGGCATCGAGGCTGACCGCGATCGCGGGATGCGAGCGATCGGGCTGCGGCTGCGCGCGCGGCGCGAAGCGGCCCGGGCGGGCCTGCAGCTCGCGGGCCCAGCGGCCGAGTTCGGAGTCGGGGGAGGCCGCGCTCACCTCGGCGTCGGCCAGCAGCAGTTCGATCACCATGCGTTGCGCCGAACGCGCGCGCTCGCTGGCGGCATCGACCCGCATGCCGGGGGTCGGCGCGCGACAGCAGGACGGCGCGAGCACCCGCTCGCCGGCGATCTCGACCACGCAGGCCCGGCAGTTGCCGTCGGGCCGCAGGCCGTCGCGGTGACACAGGCGCGGGATGCGCACCCCGGCGCGCTCGGCGGCCTGCAGGATGGATTCGCCCGGCTGCGCCGAGACCGTGCGCCCATCGAGCTCGAAGACGATCGGCGCCGCGGCCGGCGCGAGGACCGCGCTCATGACCCGTCTCCCGGGGATGCCGTGCCCGCCGGAGATGGCGCATCACCCGCCCCGCCCGCACCGGGCGGCACCGGCCCGATCACCTCGTCGGCAAAGCGATCCAGCACACCGAGCAGCAGGTTGGGGGCGGCCTGCCCCAGGCCGCAGATCGAGGCATCGGCCATGGTGCGGGCGAGCTCGCGCAACAGCGGGGCGTCCCAGCGCGGCTCGGCCATCAGCGCCGCCGCCTTGGCGGTGCCGACCCGGCAGGGCGTGCACTGGCCGCAGGACTCGTCGCGGAAAAAGGCCATCATGGCACTGGCCGCGTCGCGGGCGCGATCGGCCTGCGAGAGCACCACCACCGCGGCCGATCCGATGAAGCAGCCATGCGGCTGAAGCGTGTCGAAGTCGAGCGGCAGGTCGGCCATGTCGGCGGGCAGGATGCCGCCCGATGCCCCTCCCGGCAGCCAGGCATGCAGGCGATGGCCCGGCGCCATGCCGCCGCAGTGCTCGTCGATGAGCTCGCGCAGGCTGATGCCGGCCGGTGCGATGTGCACCCCAGGCCGCTGCACCCGGCCTGAAACCGAGAAGGCGCGCAGCCCGACGCGGCCACGGCGACCCTGCCCGGCGAAGACCTGCGGCCCGTGCTGCAGGATGCGCTGGGCCCAGACCAGGGTCTCGACATTGTTGACCAGGGTGGGTCGGCCGAAGAGGCCGACCTCGGCCACATAGGGTGGGCGCAGCCGCGGCGCGCCGCGGCGGCCCTCGATCGACTCGATGAGCGCGCTCTCCTCGCCGCAGATGTAGGCGCCGGCGCCGCGG
>JAGWVN010000050.1 GCA_018970865.1 Betaproteobacteria bacterium | reverse complement strand
CTGATGCCTACGGTGGTCTGTCGGGCAACCGCCTGACAGACCAGTACCGACGCCGCGCGATACCCGCTCACGGCGTCGGTGCCGAAGGCCTCGTCGAACCCCTGCTGGGGTCGACCCCAGCTAGGGCAGACCCGATCTGTCGTTCGCCCTATCTGGCCGGTCGCGTGATCCCGGGGTTCAATCGCCCCTTGCGACGCAGCCCCCGCTGCGCCACTGCATACCCCACGCCAGAGTGCCGACATGACCATCACCGCCGTCATTCCCAGCCTCCAGCAGGCGTTGCCCACTGCGTTCAGCCAGCCGGCCATCTGGCGGGTGACGCCCATGGCCGGCGACGCTCATGGCGTCACGGTTCGGCTGAGCAATGGCCACCAGCTGCAGATCGACGAGGCCAGCGCCCAGGTTCGTATCATCAACACCGATGCGCAACCGCCCACCGTCACCACCCTGCCCGACGATCTCTCGGGCAGGTCCGGCAGCGGTGCAGACCTTGCAGGGCCGCTGCGCTTCGTGCTCAACGACGGCACGAAGATCACGCTGCAACTCGGCCCGGCCGCGAACGGCGCGCAGCCGCGCATCGAAGGGCTGGTGGCCACCCAGGGTGAGCAGTCGCTGATCGTCGACGGCATCGGTTCCCGGCGCGGGGGCGAGATGCGCTGCCTGCCGGGTCTGAACGGTCAGGCGCTCGACCGTCTGCTGGGCAATGGCATGCCGGCGATTCGCGAGAACGCCCAGGGCAGCGGCTGGATCCGCGACGGCGCAGGCTGCGCACCAGCCAACGGAGCGCCGAGCGGCTCAGCCACTCCGGGTTCATCCTGCGACAGCGGTCCCTCGCTGCCAGACCTGCGCCGTCAGCTCCAGTCGCTCTACTGCGGCGGCTGCGGACCGACCACCCCGCCGGTTCATGGCAAGCACGGGTATGGCAAGCATGGATGCGAGATCGGCCTGGGCAAGCACAGCGTCGGCGACTACGGCAAGCACAGTGTCGGCGGCTATGGCAAGCACAGCGTCGGCGCCTATGGCAAACATGGCGTCATCGACTGCGGCAAGCATGGTGTGGGCGGCTACGGCAAGCACGGCGTCGGGAGCGTGTCGCCCTCATCGGGCTGCGATCCGCTGCCGGTCTGCCAGGGCAAGCACACCGTGGGCACGGACTACGGCAAGCACGGCTCCGTCGGCAAGCACGGCGGCCACGGCAAGCACGGCGTGGGCTGCTGAGCGAGGCGGGGCTGACCTGAGGGCGGCCGGCGTCTGGCCGACGGCTCTCAACGCGCCCCGATCACCCCGAGCTTGCGCAGCACCGGGCCCCAGTGGGCCCTGAAGTCGTCCAGGAAGCCGCCGGCCCAGGACTCGGTCACCCGGAAGGCGAGCAGCGCTGGCCAGTCTCGATTGAGCCAGTCCGCCAGGCGCGCGCCCGGCGCATCGGCGTCCGGCTCGGCGAGGCAGAGCACGGCCAATGACGCCATGACATCCAGCCGGATGGCCGAACCCAGTCGCGGCGCGGCGAGATGGCCAAAGCCGTTCTCGCGCAGGCGGGACGCCAGCAGCACCCCGGCGCTGCCCGGCGCCAGACGCCAGCATTCCGGCAGGGGCCCGTCCTCGGCCGGGGCGGGCGCGGTCAGGAACGCATAGTGCCGGGAGAGCTCGAGCAGCAGCGCGGTCTCGAGCACCAGTCGAGGCGAGTGCCGGCGAAGGCGCGGCAGGGCGGCGAGTTCGCGCATCGTGAGCCTGCCGGCCGCGCAGCCCTCGGTGATCGCATCGACGAGTTCGTCCGACAGGTGGAACCGGCGTGACCCGCAGACCAGTTCAGCCGGAATGTCGCGCAGCGGGGTGAGCGTGGTGAAGGCCTGATCCCACAAGGGGCTGTCTTCCAGGTCGACCGCCGCCGGCCAGGCGCGCATGTAAAGGTCCGTGCGAAAGCCGTCGTTGCGCAGCAGGCTGCTCGCCACCTCGCGCTCCTCGAAATCGGCGATGCGGGCAAGGTAGTCGAGGCAGGCGGGCGGCACGCGCTCGAAGGGCAGGTTGGGCTGGGTCTCGGCCTGCGCCACGAACACCAGC
This sequence comes from Betaproteobacteria bacterium, assembly GCA_018970865.1. GTDB lineage: Bacteria > Pseudomonadota > Gammaproteobacteria > Burkholderiales > Burkholderiaceae_E > Quisquiliibacterium. The sequence continues at coordinate 23,209 of JAGWVN010000050.1, read as the reverse complement.
CCCTGGCGGCGGGCGTCGGCAAACAGGGTCGAGCAGTAGAGCGGCGCGAAGTGGCGGTTGCAGAACTCGTGCGCCACATAGCGCGGGTCTTCGGCGCGCAGCATCTCCAGGTGCGCGCCCGCCGCCGGGTTCTGCGCGAAGTACGGCACGCCCGCGTCACGCAGGAACTCCAGAAACCGCAGGCCCTCGCCCACCCGCGCCACCGAGCCACCCGGCAGGTCGGCGATGTGATGGTCGAGCAGTCGCCACAGGGGTTCCTTTGCCGACCAGCCCGGCAGCGCGTTGTACGACACATAGGCCACGCCCTGCGGCGCAAGATGGCGGCCGATGAAACGCAGCAGGCTGTCCCGGACCTCGGCATCCACCCAGGCATAGACGCCGTGCGCGGTGATGTAGTCGAAAGCGCCCCAGGGCATGGCGCAGGCCTGCGCGATGTCGGCCTGCAGGAACATCAAGTTGTCCAGACCGGCCGACTGCGCCAGCGCAGTGGCCGCGGCGATGTGGGCCGGATTCAGGTCGATCCCCAGGAAGCTGCTGTCGGGGTGCAGCGCCGCGAGCATCGCCAGGGTGGCGCCGTTGCCGCAGCCGAGTTCGGCGTAGCGGAATCCTTGAATCGGCGTCGCGGGATCGAAGCCGGCGCAGCGCATGGAATGACGCATGCGGGCCGGGCTTTGCAGATCGAAGTATCGGGCGGTGTAGGGCTCGTCGAGCACATAGCCGCGCCCCTCGGGCGCGGTGGGCTGCCCGGCGTCGGCCGGCGCCCCGGGCTGGGATGACGGACTCATGCCGGCGCAGTCTCAGGAGTGGGTGAGATGGACCTGGCGGAACAGGCCCGTCAGGGATTCCGGGACGCGCTTGAGCTCGTCCAGGCTCATCTGCAGGGGCGGGAAGCGGCTGAAATTGACCGCATCCCGGAACCAGCTGCGCTGGTAGACGATGCTCAGCACCGGCCGATCACGCCCTGACCGGTTGGCCAGGCCGCGATGCAGCAAGCGGTAATCGAAGAGCAGGCCGCCGCCGAGGCCGAGCGGACGCGTCTGGCCGGTCTGGACACCAGCGGGATCGCCCCCACCGCGATGACTGCCCTTGAAGAGCTCGGTGCCGCCGACCTGCTCGTCGGTGGCCACCAGCGGGATCAGCAGCGTCACGGCATGCGGCGGCAGCCAGGCGCCGGCCGGGGTGTGCCCGAAGAGCGGGGGATGGTCGGCATGCAGGTGCTGGGAACCTGCGCCCGCGCGCGCCACCACCAGGGTAATGCTGCCGATGAGGAAGTCGGGCCCGAGCAGCGCCGACATCAGCCGCAGGATCAGCGGCTGCGCGTAGAGCGCGGGCGTGTTGAAGGGCCCGGCCAGTGGCAGCGGGTGCATGCTGCGCTGATCACCCACCGGCAGGCCTTCATCGGATCCGGTCGGCGTCGCGCTCTGATGGACCAGGCAGGCCGCGAGCAGACCGGCGGGGAAAGCGTCTTCCAGCGCGAGGCAGCCATGGTCGGCGAGCATGGCTTGGCCGACATCGGCAGCAATCGCCAGCAGCGCCGGATCCTGGCGCGCCGCGGCATCGACCGCGAGCGCCGGCACCGTGCCGGGGGCACGCGCGGCCGCCTCGGCCTGAGCCCAGCGGGCCACGGCCAGCGCGGTTACCGGCGCAGGGGTGTCGAATGCGCCCAGCAAGGCGTCGCCGCCGCGTTCGCGGGCGAGATCGAGCAGGAGGTCCTCACGCTGATGCGCGCCCAGCCGGGCGATGATCGGGCCGCGGGCTGACCGGCAGGACAGGCTCAGCCGCGCGCACCAGGCCAGAAGGCCGTCAGTGATTGCGGCCAGATCGGGCTCGCAGAGATCGCGCGTGGCGTCATCGTCGGGCCGGTAGGGGGCATAGGCCACGAGCCGCACCAGCAGGCCGGCGAACACCGCGGCGGGCAGTCCGGCCCGCAAGGCGGCAAGCTCGCCGACACCTTCCGCTGCGAGACACCCGGCATAGAAGTCCGCGAGGCGACCCGGTTCGTCGTCAGGCCGCAGCCCCTCGGCCAGTGGGGCGCACGCGCCCAGGAGACTGCTCAGCGACAGGCCGACCGGGCCGATCAGCGCATTGTCCCAGTCGTGAAAGACGCGTCGACCATCGGGCAGCACCGCGACATTGCGGCTGTGCAGGTCGCCATGCTCCACGCTGAAGGGCAGACCGGCGGCGCGATCCAGGAGCTCCTGCGCCCGGTCGCGCACCGCCGCCAGCGTGTCGGCAACCAGGGCCGCTCGGCGCGGCCCGAGGAAATCGGTCAGGCGCGCCTCGTCGCCCGCCGTGGCCCGCGGCGAGCGGCACTCCAGGAACCGGTCGACCCGATGCCAGAGATCGCCGGGCGACCAGCGCGGCACCGGGGCGAGGCGATCGAGCGCTCCGGCCGCCCTTGCCTGCAGGCGCGCATAGGTCCGCAGGATCGCGCGCAGTTCGTCGATCGGCAGCCGCGGCGGCAGCGGATCGCCGCCGTGATCGGTGCTCAGCAGATAGCCTCGGTGGGCGTCGAAGGCGATCACGCCGGATGCCGCGTCGTCGAGCAGGCCGGCGATCGCGGCCGTGGCCGCGGCAGCGCCCGCCTGCGAGGCCGGCAGGCATTTGAGGAAGCAGGATCCGAGCGGTCCCTGAAGCTTCAGGGTGAGCCCCCAGGGCGAGCGCCGGATCAGCGCCGCGTGATCGAAAGTCTGGTGTGTGGCCGCCCAGGCGAGCGCCGCATCGGGTTCATCCGGGCCGACCATCGGCAGCCTCAAGCAAGAGGGCGCCCGCAGGCGCCCTCAGAATCCGGCAGGCCGACGATCACCGCGCCGCCACCCGACCCCGCGGGGTCTTGGGCCGCTGAGCCGCGGGCGGCCCGTCGCGCGCGGTGAGGCTGCGCTTGCCGCCCGGCTTGGTGGAGCGCAGCGTGAGCATCACCCCGGTGAGCACCACCATGGCGGCAAACAGACCTGCCGCGGCCTGCACCCGCCAGTCGGAGAGCAAGCCGCCGACATCGTCCTCGGCAGGCTCGGGCGCCTTGGCGGCCGCCGGCGGCGCGGGGCGGGGCGGTTCGGGCGCGGCCACCGGGGGCGTGGTGGCTACCGGGGGCGTGGCAGCCGCCGGGGACGACGCAGTCGCCGACGCGGCGGATTCGGCCGCGGCGACCGGAAGCGGCGGCGCGCCAGCCGCTGCGCCAGCCGCCGGGCCAGGCCCGACGGCCGACACCGGCGTGACGCCGGCGGCACCGGCCTCGCCGGGCCGGCGTTGCGCGGTTTCCTGCAGACGGGCGAGTTGCCGGTCCCGGATCTCGAGCAGACGGTTCAGATCGTCGACATTCTTCTGGAGTTCGCGGATCCGGGAGTCCGCCTCGGCCTTCGCGTTCTCCAGCGCGGCGACCTTGGCTGCCTGGTCGCTGCCCAGACGGCCACGACCACCGGCCTTGCCCCCCTCACCCGAGAGCACCAGACGATCGGTGGGCGACGCGCCCGCAGCGCGCGCGGGCGCAGCCGGCCTGACCTCCGCGCTGGCTTCATGCCGGGGCGCGGCCCGCAGTTCGGCATCATCGGGAACCTGGAGCAGCACGCCGGCGGCGAGGCGATCCGGACTGCCGCCAAACGCCGCCTGGTTGCGGCGGTAGAGCGCCAGCACGGCCTGCCGATCCGACACATCGGCCGGCTTGAACTGCCTGACGATGGTCGAGGCGGTGTCGCCCGGGCGGACGCGCACGCTGCGAGCCGGTTTGGCCTCGGCGGCCAGGGATCGGGGCTCGGGTTGCGCTGGCGCGGGTGCAGCCGCCGCAGGCACCACCGGGTTGACCGGCGCCAGGCTGGCGGGCGCTGCCGCCTGGGAGGGGGCGGGCTCGGCAGCGCGCGACGGCTCGGGCTCGTCGGTTCGGGCGGGAACCGGGCTGAGGTCCAGACGCCGCGGACCGGGTTCGGCGGCATCGGGCGCGGCAGCCGCGGTTCCGGATGTCGGGGCGGAAGCGGCCGCGGGCGCAGGCACCGGGGACACCGCCACCGGGGAGCCGGCCGCCGCCGTGGTGGAGAGCTGATAGTTGCGCAGGTAGCGTCCGAACCGCCCGGACAGCACCAGGACCATGTTCAGTTCGGCATCCGCCACCGGGCCACGGCTGGCAATGCGGACCGTGACCGTGTTGCCCGGCCGACGCTGGATGCGCACCAGCGCCCCCTCGAGGGCGGCGGGATAGGGCAGCCCCAGCCGGGCATAGTCCTCGCGGGAGCCGATCGCGGCATCGAGGCTGTCGGCGTCCGCCGCGGAGACATCGCGGATCTCGATCTCGGCCTGCAGCGGCTCGCCGAACTCGGAGAGCACGGACATGCCGCCCAGGGCGGGCGCGGCCTGGCTGCCGGGCGCACCGATGCACAAGGCCAGCGCCAGCGCCGAGGCCAGCACCGGACCGGCGAAGCGACGCGGCGGGCGCGCGGCAACGGCTTGACGGGTCTGGAAGGTCACCATTCGGACGGCGCAAGGCCAGCAGACTAGGGGACGCCGATGCTACACGCCAGCAGGATCGCCCCCAAAGGCCGCATGAGGAGAGGAGGTTTCGGGCAGACTGTCGGTGCACCGCTATAGTGCCGTTCGCCTGCCAGGAACCGCCGGCCTTGCCCGCCCTCCTCCCGGAACACGCTCCCATGCACGCTCTGTCATCCATCCGCCTGACGCGGCACCTGGCGACCCTGATCGCCCTGTGCGGACTCGGCCTCGCTCACGCCCAGTCGGGCGGCACCGATCCGACCGAGGCCGGCGGCAAGGACAGTCCCTCGGCCCGGTGGGTGCTCAGCACCAGCATCTACACCCGGCATTTTCATCCCAGCCCCGACCACAACAACCATCAGCGCCTGATCAGCGTCGAACGCCTGCGCGATGACGGCTGGCTGGCCGGGCTGGCGCACTTCCACAACTCCTTCGACCAGCCCAGCACCCTGGCCTTCATCGGGCGGCGATGGGACTCCACCGAGCGGCTGCCCGGCGCCTACCTGAAGGTGGTCGGCGGCCTGCTGCACGGCTACAAGGGCGAATACCGCGACAAGATCCCGTTCAATCGCGCCGGCATCGCCCCGGTGGTGATCCCGTCGGTGGGCTGGCAGATCGGCCGCGGCTCGCTGGAGATGGTGCTGTTCGGCAACTCCGGGGTGATGTGGACCGTCGGTTACGCGATCCGCTGAGACGGCGAACCTGGCTGGGCCTGACCCTGCTCGGGACCGCCCACCTGGGGGGCTGCGCGGCTCTCGACGAGCGGCTGCGCATGGCGGTCTACAGACCGACCCGCGACCTGCCTGATCCCCTGCCCGCGCCGACGCCCCCCGACGAGCGCTGGTTCGTGACGGCCGACAGCGAGACGGCGGCAGGCCAGCGGCTGCAGCTCTGGTGGCTTCCGGCCGCCAGCGCCGGCGGGCCGGCGGCGCTGTATCTGCACGGCAGCTTTCGCAACCTGTACCGCAACCAGCCCAAGATGCAGGCGCTGCGCGAGGCCGGTCTGTCGGTGCTGGCGGTGGAGTACCGAGGCTGGGGCGAGAGCAGCCCGGCCGTGCCGGACGAAGCCGGGCTGCTTGCCGATGCGCGGCGGGCCTGGCGCGAACTGACGCGCCGTCAGCCCGATCCGAAACGACGGCTGATCTTCGGCCACTCCCTGGGTGGCGCGGTGGCGGTGGCCCTGGCCACGGTCCTGCCGCGGGGCGAATGCGCCGGGCTGATCCTGGAATCCACCTTCAGCAGCCTGCCCGACCTGGCCGGGCATCAGGCGCGGCCGGCGGCCTGGCTGGCGCGGGCTGCCGGCTTCGGTTTCGACTCGGGGAAGCGGCTGGGGACGCTGTCGATGCCCCTGCTGATGCTGCACGGCGAGGCCGACCGCACGGTGCCGATCGCCCTCGGCCGGCGCTTGTTCGACGCCGCGCCCCCGAACTCGCGTTTCGTGGCCTTCGCCGGGGGCAACCACAGCGACCTGCACGCGCAGGCCGCGGATGCCTACCGCGCCGCGCTGCAGGCCTTCACGGCTTCGCTGCCGCGCTGAGCGCCGGGGGGCTTCAGACCGGGTCGGCGAAGTTCGGCAGGCGCTTCTCGAGGTTGGCCCGCACCGCCTCGGCCTGGTTGGGGCTGCCGATCAGGCGGGCCTGCTCCACCGACTCGGCCAGCAGGATGGCGGCCGGATCGCCCTGGTCGGCCACGGTGAGCAGCCGCTTGGCGGCCCGCAGGGCATGCGGATTCTTCTGGCTCATCTCGCGGGCGGTCTGCAGCGCGGTCTGGTAGGGATCGTCGCAGACCCGGGTGGCCAGCCCCAGCGCCTGCGCCTCGCGGCCGTCAACGATGCGGCCGGTGTAGGTGAGTTCGCGGATGACATCCGAGCGCATCAGCGTGCGCATCAGCAACGCGCCACCCATGTCGGGCACCAGGCCCCACTTGATCTCCATCACGCACAGGCGGGCGTCGGGCGCGATGTAGCGCAGGTCGGCGCCGAGGGCGACCTGCAGGCCGCCACCGAAGGCCACCCCGTGCACCGCGGCGATCACCGGCACGGGCACCTGGGTCCAGACCATGGCCGCCTGCTGCGCGGCATTGGCCAGCCCGTGGCTGCGCCAGGTGATGTCGCGACCGGTGGTGCCGGCCACCGGCCCGGTGCCCTGTCCACCCTGGGCCATCTGGCCGAAGCGCGAGGTGTCGAGGCCCGCGCAGAAGGCCCGACCTTCGCCCGAGAGCACCACCGCACGCACCGAGGGCAGGCGCGAGACCCGCTCGCCGGTCTCGATCAGAGCGGCAAACATGGCCGCATCGAGCGCGTTCATCTTGTCGGCGCGCCACAGGCGGACATCGGCCACGCCATCGGCGTCGACCCGCAGCCGCACCCGTTCGCCCACCATCTCGTCGATCAGCATTCCGGTTCTCCTGGTTACGGATGAGGATGGACGCGCAGCAGCGCGCGTCCGTGTGTCAGGCCCGCCGCAGCCGGATCACCGACAGGCCGGTGGCCAGCGCCAGGCAGACCACCGCAGCGATGAGCAGCGTGGCCGCCCCCAGCGGCAGCAGCGGGCCGGCCGGCGTGGCGAGCAGCATGCCGCCGACCATGAGCAGGAAGCGCACCGGCCATTCCAGCGCGGCCAGCCCGGACAGGTTGCCCACCATCAGCAGATAGCCCTGGATGCCCCCGCAGATGAAGCAGATGCCGATGCCGCACTTGGCGGTGAGCCACAGCGCCTGCGCCCACGAGCCCTGCAGCACCATCGCGGGATCGAGCACGAAGAAGAAGGGCAGGAAGTAGATGATCGAGCCCACCCGCATGGACTCCCAGCCGGTCTTCATGGCCGGGGCGCCGGCGATGCCGGCGGCCGCGAAGGAGGCGATCGCCACCGGCGGCGTGATCGACGAGAGCATGCCCCAGTAGAAGACGAACATGTGGACGGCCATCTTGTTCAGGCCGGCCTTCTCGAGGGCCGGGCCGACCAGGATGGCGAGAAAGATGTAGCAGGCGGTGGTGGTGAGGCCCAGGCCCAGCACGAGGCTGGTGACCGCGGTCATGGCCAGCAGCAGCAGCGCGTCGCTGCCCGCGATGCGAAGCAGGTCGCTGGCCAGGCTGGAGATCACCCCGGTCATGGAGAACGCGCCGATCAGCAGGCCGCACCCCGCGAGGATGCCGATCAGTTCGACGAAGGTGCGGCCGTTCACCTCGAGGAACTTGAGCACCGTCGCCCAGGTCCACTTCTCGCGGTTGAGGGCCTGGTTGAGGACCAGCAGCAGCAGCGTGGCCCAGAACGGCGCGTGGCTCTCGCGCTTCATCACCAGCAGCATGAAGATCAGCAGCGCGATCACGAACAGGTAGTACCAGCCCTCGCGGAAGGTCTGGCGCAGCGTGGGCAGTTCGCTGCGCGGCAGGCCGGCCAGGCCATGGCGCGCGGCATAGGCGTCCACCTGCATGAACAGGCCGAAATAGTAGAGCAGCGCCGGGATCACCGCGGCGAGCGCCACCTCGGCATAGCTCACGCCCAGGAACTGCGCGATCACGAAGGCGGTGGCGCCCATCACCGGCGGGGCGAGCACCGCCCCGGTGGAGGCGCAGGCCTCGATCGCCCCGGCATAGGTGGCGCGAAAGCCGGTGCGCTTCATGACCGGGATGGTCATGGTGCCGGCGGTGAGCACATTGGACACGATCGAGCCCGACATCATGCCGAGCAGCGCGCTGGCGAAGATGCAGACCTTGGCCGCGCCCCCGCGCAGGGTGCCGCACAGGGCGAAGGAGAGGTTGATGAAGAAGCGCCCCGCGCCGGTCATCATCAGCGCGGAGCCGAACACCAGAAAGCCGATCACGGTCTCGGCGAAGGCCTGCACCGGGATGCCGAGCAGGCTCTCGGCCGAGAGCATGTGATAGACCGCTGCCTGCTCCAGCGTGTACTGCTGGCCCTTGAGCGGACCGAGCCAGGCCGACTCGGCGAACACCGGGTACAGCGTGAACGGGAGAATGGACAGCAGCAGGCTCCAGCCCCCGGTGCGGCGCAGACCTTCCATGAGCACCGCCCACATCAGGTAACTGGCCCAGGTGACCGAGGCGGGCGCGCCGGAGAACTCCCAGCCGAGCTCGGCGGCGCGCCGGATGCTTGCCATGAGGAACACCGAGACCGCCGCGGTGAGCACGAACAGCAGCGCGTCGTACCAGGGCACCCGGTTGATCGGCGCGCCCGCCGAGCCCGGAAACACCAGGAAGACGAAGGGCAGCGAGACCAGCAGCAGGCCGTAGTAGTACTCGGTGTTGAGCGGCGTGAAGCCGACGAAGAACTTGAGCGTGAACTGCTGATTGACGCACAGGAAGATGGTGATCGCGGCCGAGGCGATCAGCAGCCAGCGCCAGAGCCCGGGCAACGACCGCACGCGGGTGATCTCGGAGTCGAGCGGCGCCGCGTGCGGGTCGTCGAAGGCAGGCGGAGGGCTGGCGGGAGTGGGGGTCAAGGCAGGGCCTTCGGTTCGCATCGCGGAATCGACCGATCATAGCCGCCCTCTCGGAGCGCAGACCGGCCACGGCCCACGCCCCGGAATGGCGGACCGCGGCGCGTCGACGGAATCGGACCCGCCGGCGGCGCGGTCATCAACCGCCGGGTTTGTCGGATCGGCCCCGATGTGGTTCGATCGCGGCTACCGGCCGCACAGGGCGGCGGGTTCATCCAGGGAGCACACCATGCGCGCCATCCTCGTCGGAATCGTTCTGTCGGCCTTCGCGGCCACCGCCTTCGCCGAAGGCGAAACCTGCAGCGCCCGCTCGGCCGAGAAGAAGCTGGCCGGCGCCGCCAAGACCAGCTTCATGAAGAAATGCACCGAGGACGCCAAGGCGGCCTGCGAGAGCGCCTCGGCCGAGAAGAAGCTGGCCGGCGCCGCCAAGACCAGCTTCATGAAGAAGTGCGAGAAGGACGCGGTGGGCGGCTGAGCGCCATCGCCCGGGGCTGAGCGGGCGCCAGCGGGCCCCGCCGCCGCCCGCCCCGCGCCCCGAGGGGCCGCGGCTGTCGCCGGGCCCTGCGCGACCCGCGCTCAGGCGGCCGCGGTTTCCATGTCGATGACCACCCGGCCGAGCACGCGGCCGGCCTTGAGTTCGTCGAGCGTGCGGTTGATCTCGCTGCAGGCGCGCACCTCCACGGGCGTGCGGGCGAGCTTGCCCGACTGCGCGAGCTGCACCAGCTCGCGCAGCTCGGCCAGGTTGCCCACATACGAACCGCCCACGGTGATCGCGCGCTGGGCCAGCGGCGGCAGCGGCAGCGTGATCTGGCCGCCGTACAGGCCGCACATGATGTAGCGCCCGCCCTTGCGGAAGGCGCCGATGGCGAGTTCGGCCGTGGCGGGCATGCCCACCAGGTCGATGGCGCCGGCGAGGTTGTCGTGGGTGAGCGCCTTGAGTCGGGCGACGGCATCGGCGCCGCGGGTGTCGAGACTGGCGCGGGCGCCCAGCGCGACTGCCTGGTCGAGCTTGGACTGATCGACATCGCAGGCGACGATGTTCTCGACGCCGCGGGCGCGCAGGATGGCGATCGTGGCCATGCCCAGGCCGCCGCAGCCGATCACCGCCACCCAGTCGCGGGCGGCGAGCTCGGGCAGCTTGCCGATCGCGCTGTAGGCGGTGAGGCCCGAGCAGGCCAGTGTGGCGGCATAGGCCTCGTCGAGGCCCGTGGCATCGATGAGGTACTTCGCATCGGGCACCACCAGGTGGGTGCCATACGCGCCCTGGGACATCACCCCGATGAAGCGGCCGGCCAGGCAGTAGTTGTCCTGCCCGGCCTCGCAGACCGCGCACTTGCCGCAGCCGATCCAGGGATAGACCACGCGCCGGTCGCCGACCTTGACGCCGGTGACCTCGGGCCCGACCGCCTCGACCACGCCGAAGGGTTCATGGCCGACGGTGAACGGCGGCACGCAGCCGCGATCACGGACATAGAACCGGTTGCCGCCGCCGAGATCGAAGTAGCCATCCCAGATGTGCAGGTCGGAGTGGCAGATGCCCGAGCGGGTGACGCGAACCAGCACTTCCCTGCCCTGAGGGCGCGGGGTTTCGCGAAGCCGCACCTGCAGGGGTTTCCCGTGCTCGATGACGTCGTAGCTGATCATTGAAATGACTCCGGCGGGGCGTTGTGCTGTATCGGCGGCCCGTGCCCGGGAACGGCGCCACCCATCGATGGTATCGCGGGCAGGCGGCCGGCCATTCCGCTAAACCCATCCGCCCGCCTCGCCATGCCGCGGTCAGGGACGACCGGTTGGCGCTCGCCTGACCCGGCTTATCATCGCGGGCCTCGCCGATCCCCGGAGCCCGCCCCATGCCCAACCTCACCCGCCGCGCGCTCAGCGCGCTGCCGCTCGCCGCCCTGCCCGGCCTGACGGCAGCCCAGGCATTCCCGGCCAAGCCCGTGCGCCTGATCTGCCCCTTCCCGCCGGGTGGCGCGGTGGACATCGCCTCGCGGGCCGTGGCCGCCGAGATGAGCAAGACCCTGGGCCAGCCGGTCACGGTGGAGAACAAGCCCGGCGCCGGCGGCAACATCGGCGGTGCGGAAGCGGCACGCTCCGCACCGGACGGCTACACGCTGTTCATGACCACCAGCGGCATCAGCGCCATCAACCCGGCGCTGTACCGCAAGATGCCCTTCGACCCGAACAAGGATCTGACGCCGGTGTCGGCGCTGGTCTCGCTCTCGAATGTGCTGGTGGTGCACCCCTCCGTGAAGGCGAGCTCGATGGCCGAGCTCCTGGCCCTGGTGCGCGCCAATCCGGGCAAGCTCACCTACGCGTCCAGCGGCTCGGGCACCAGCATCCACATGTCGGCCGAGATGTTCAAGCACCTCACCGGCACCGACATCGTGCATGTGCCCTACAAGGGCAGCGCCCCGGCGCTCACCGACCTGCTCGGCGGGCAGGTCCAGATGATGTTCGACAACATTCCCTCGGCCCTGCCGCACATCAAGGCCGGCAAGCTGCGGGCGCTGGCCACCACCGGCGCGCGCCGCGATCCGGCGTTGCCCGATCTGCCCACCGTGGCCGAAGCCGGCGTGACCGGCTATGAGGCCGGGGTCTGGTTCGGTCTGGCGGTGCCGGCCGGCACGCCTGCCGATGTGGTCGCGCGGCTCAATGCCGAAGCGGTCAAGGCCACGCGCTCGCCCGACTTCGTGCGCCGCATGAGCGAGCTGGGCTACCTCATCCTGGGCACCAGCGCCGAGCAGATGGCATCGATGCAGCGCGCCGAGCAGGCCCGCTGGGCGCCGGTGGTCAAGGCCTCGGGCGCCACCGCCGACTGAACCGGCGCCGGCTCAGCCCGGCATCACGGTGACCCGAACCGACAGGCGCTGGGCGCCGCCGCCGCGCACCACGCCGCGCAGCGGCGGCACATCGCCGTAGTCGCGACCCCAGCCCAGGGTGATGAAGCCCTGATCGGCCATCCGGCCGTTGGTGGGGTCGACATCGACCCAGCCCAGCCCGGACAGCCAGACCGCGACCCAGGCATGCGAGGCATCGGCGCCGATGAGGCGCGCCTGCCCGGGTGGCGGTTCGGTGAGCAGATAACCGCTCACATAGCGGGCGGGCAGGCCGAGACCGCGCAGCCCGCTGATCATCAGATGGGCGAAGTCCTGGCAGACCCCGCGCCGACGGGCCAGCACCTCGGCGAGCGGCGTGCCCACCTGGGTGGCATCGGGGTCGAATCGAAAGCGCTCGCGGATGCGTCGCGCCAGGCCGAGCAGCGCGTCGAGGGCATCGCGACCCGGCGAGAACTCCTGCCGCGCGAGCAGCAGCGCCTCGGGCAGCAGCGGCACGAAGGGGGAGCCCAGACCGAACTGGGCGAGCTCCCAGCGCAGCGCCGGGTCGCCCTCGCGCAGGGCGCGGGCGGAGGCCTCCCAGGCGTCGGCCTCGGACGGCAGACGGGACGGCTGAACCAGCACCTCCGCGCTGCTGACAACCTGCAGGCCGGCATGGGGCGCGGGCACGGCGAAGCGCTGCACCGGATTGCCGTAGTAATCGACGCCCTCGGCCATCTCGGCCGGGGCAGGCTCCACCCGGAGGACATGATCGCAGAGGGTCTGCCGCGCAGTCTGCCGCGGACGCAGGTGGGCGAGCTGCCAGGCGCTGTCGGCCGGCCACTCGTAGCGGTACTCGGTCTCGTGGTGGATCCGGTAGCGGCTGGCCATCGGTCAGCCCGAGAGCAGGGTCTGGCGCATGGCCGCGGCCTGTCCGAAGAAACGCTCGGTGAGCCGGTCGTTCACCGCGAAGGCCGCCGCGGCAAGCCCGCGAAGCCCGTCGCGCAGCGCCGGGTCATCGGGGTGGAGACGCGCCGGCGACTCGAGATGGTCGAATTCGCGCAGCGCCGACGCGATCAGTTCGTCGCCGCAGGGGCCGAATCGCGCCCGCAGCCGGCCGAGAAAATCGAGCACGCCATGGGAGAGGAAGCGGATGGAGCGCGGATTGCCCTCGTCGCGGATCAGCAGGTCGAGCACCGGCAGCCACTCCGGGCTGCCGAGATACCGGGTGCGGTAGGTGATGCTGGAGTCGGCCAGTTCGAGCAGCCAGCTCAGACCGGCATCGCGGCCCTCGGTGAGCGCGCCGTCCAGGGCCTGGCACATGAACACCAGCCGCTCCAGCCGGCGGCCGATGGACAGGAAGCGCCAGCCGGTGTCGCGGGTCATGCCGTCGAGCGCGTAGCCCGAGAGCGTGACCAGGCCCGTGATCGCGCGATCGACCCAGGCCAGCGCCTCGAGCAGCTGCGGTTCGTGCTGCTGCTCGCTGTCCTGGATCAGCCGATTGAGGGTGCGCCAGTTGTCGCCCGAGAGACGGTCGCGCAGGCTGTGGGCGGTGCGGGCCATCTGGCGCAGATTGCCGGCCAGCCCGGCCGGGCGATCGGCGCTCGAGGCCGCCGCCAGCCAGCCATCCTCGGCGCTCTCGGTCAGCGCAAGCAGGCCGGTGCGCCGGGCCAGTGCCACGGCGGCGGCGGCCTCGGCAGCGGCGTCCTCGCCCGACTCGAGCAGGTGATTCAGCCCCAGCCGAAGCAGCCGCGCGCAGTCTTCGCTGCGCTCGGCGTAGCGCCCGAACCAGTAGAGGTTTTCGGCCACCCGGGAGGGCAGCGCCGGGACCGCCTGGGCGAGCTCGGTCGGGCCGACGGTGGAGCGCAGCAGGCTGAAGGCGGCATTGACCGGACCCGCCGAGAGCACCCAGGTGTCCTTGGAGGCGCCGCCGCGCTGCATCGAGACCACGCGCACGCCAGGCGCGGCCGCCACCCGGGCGAGCCCGCCGGGCATGACGGAGTACGCCTCGCCGGTGCTGGCGGCGAACACCCGCAGGCCGAGCGAGCGGGCGCCGAGCCGCGCCGGTTGCGCCGGCTCGATGACCGGCGCCTGTGAGACCTCGACCAGCTCCTGCGCCACATAGCGGCCGGGGTGCCGGCGGACCTGCTCGCGGAACGCGGCGGCCTCGCGCCGGGAGAGGTCGCGTCCGAACACCGGTTCGAAGGGATGATCGGGCGTGGCCGGCTTGAACACCAGCGAGTCGAGCCGGGCGAAGGCATCCTCGCGGGCGGCCGCCTCGCCGCACCACCAGGTGGCCACCGAGGGGATCTTCAGCGGCTCGCCGAGCAGGCGTTCGGCCACCGCGGGCAGAAAGCCCAGCAGCGCGCCCGACTCGAGCACGCCCGCGCCCAGGGCATTGGCCAGCACCACCGTGCCGCGCCGCGCGCAATCGGTAAGGCCGGGCACGCCCAGGGCGGAATCGGCGCGCAGTTCAAGCGGATCGCAGTAGTCCTCGTCGAGACGGCGCACGATGGCATGCACCCGGCGCCCGCCCTCGAGCGTCTTGAGCCAGACCCGGCCGTCGCGCACGCTGAGATCGGCGCCCTCGACCAGCGGAAAGCCCAGGTACCGGGCCAGCAGCGCGTGCTCGAAGTAGGTCTCGTTGAAGGGCCCCGGCGTGAGCAGCACGGTGAGCGGCGGGCCGTCCTCGCGGTCGGCCAGCCGGGCCAGCGCATCGCGAAAGCCCGCGAAGAAGGCTGCCTGCCGCTGCACCCGCAGGTCGCGAAAGAGCTCGGGGAACACCCGCGACACGATCAGCCGGTTCTCCAGCGCGTAGCCCGCGCCGGAGGGCGCCTGCGTGCGGTCGGCCAGCACCCACCAGCGGCCATCGGGAGAGCGGGCGAGATCGGCGGCATACAGGTGCAGGAACACGCCGCCCGGCGCCCGGGTGCCGTGGGCCGCGCGCAGGAAGCCGCCGTGGGCGTGCACCAGATCGGGCGGGATGAGGCCTTCGCGCAGCAGGGTCTGCGGGCCGTAGAGATCGGCGAGGATGCGGTTGAGCAGCATCGCGCGCTGGGCGATGCCGGCCTGCAGGGCCGACCACTCCTCGGCCGGGATGACCTGCGGCAGGGCGTCGAGCTCCCAGGGGCGGTCGAGGCCCTGCGGATCGGCGTAGACATTGTAGGTGACGCCGTGATCGCGGATCTGCCGCTCGATCGACTCGAGACGCTCGCCGATGCGCCGCGCCGGGGTGCGGGCGAGCAGCTCGTAGATCGCCCGGAAGTGCGGGCGCGGCCGGCCCGGCGCCTCGAAGAGCTCGTCGAAGCGGGCCCTGGCCGCAGGATAGTCGGCCAGCAGATCGGCGGACGGCGTGCGATCGCTCAAGCCGGCCGGCGCAGGTCGAGGGTGAAGGGCAGGTCGGGATTGCGGCGCGCCGCGCTCACGCTCAGCCGACCCGGGGTGTGGCCGATGCGGAAGAAGCGGGCCAGCCGCCGCGCCTCGGCCTCGTAGGCATTCACCGGAAAACTCTCGTGATTGCGACCGCCGGGATGCGCCACATGGTACTGCGCGCCGCCGAGCGAGCGGTTCATCCAGGTGTCGGCCAGATCGAACACCAGCGGCGCGTGCACGCCGATGGTGGGGTGCAGGCACGACGGCGGCTGCCAGGCGCGATAGCGCACCCCGGCCACGAACTCGCCCACCCGACCGGTGGGCTGCAGCGGCAGCGTGCGGCCGTTGCAGGTGATGACATGGCGCTCGTCGACCAGGCCGGTGGCCAGCACCTGCAGCCGCTCCACCGAGGAGTCCACATACCGCACCGTGCCGCCGCCGCCGCCCTCCTCGCCCATCACATGCCAGGGCTCGAGCGCGAGGCGCAGCTCGATGTGCACGCCGCGGGCGTCGAAGTCGCCGAGCCGGGGGAAGCGGAACTCGAAGTGCGGCGCGAACCAGGCCGCCTGCATCGGGTAGCCGGCCTGCCCGAGCTCCTCGAGCACATCGGTGAAGTCTTCCCACACGAAGTGCGGCAGCATGAAGCGGTCATGCAGTTCGGTGCCCCAGCGCTTGAGCCGGGCCGGCCGGTAGGGCTCCCGCCAGAAGCGGGCCACCAGCGCGCGCATGAGCAGCTGCTGGGCGAGGCTCATGCGGGCGTGCGGCGGCATCTCGAAGGCGCGCATCTCGAGCAGGCCGAGGCGGCCCGCCGCGCCGTCGGGCGAGTAGAGCTTGTCGATGCAGAACTCGGCGCGGTGGGTGTTGCCGGTGACATCGGTGAGCAGGTTGCGCAGCAGCCGATCGACCATCCAGGGGGCGGGCTCACCCGGCCTCCCGGCCTGCAGGCGCGCCAGTTCGCCGAGCGCGATCTCGATCTCATGGACGCTGTCGTTGCGGGCCTCGTCGAAGCGCGGTGCCTGGCTGGTGGGGCCGATGAACAGGCCGGAGAACAGGTACGAGAGCGAGGGATGGTTGTGCCAGTAGGCCACCATGCTGGCGAGCAGGTCGGGGCGGCGCAGGAAGGGCGAGTCGGCCGGCGTGGCGCCGCCGAGCACGAAGTGGTTGCCGCCGCCGGTGCCGGTGTGCCGGCCGTCGAGCATGAACTTCTCGGAGCTCAGGCGGGTGGCGTGGGCGGCCTCGTAGAGGAAGCTCGTCTGGTCGACCAGATCGGACCAGCTCTCGGCGGGCTGCACATTGACCTCGATCACGCCGGGGTCGGGCGTGACCCGCAGCATCGCCAGACGCGGATCGCGCGGCGGCTCGTAGCCCTCGAGGATCACCGGCGTGCCCAGCGCCGAGGCCGCGGCCTGCACGGCCGCCACCAGCTCGAGGTAGTCCTCCAGGGCCGACACCGGCGGCATGAAGATGTGCAGCCGGCCCTCGCGAGGCTGCGCGCACATCGCGGTGCGGGCCAGACCCGCGGCCGACTGGCCCGGGGCGGGGGCGACGCCCTGACCCGCGGCGCCGGGCGCAGCGCCGCCCACCGACTGCATCAGCGCGCGGGCCGCGGGCAGCGGCGCCCGCGGCGCGAAGGGGTCGGCGGGCTGGATCCATTCCCGATCGCCCGGCGCGGCCCAGGGCTGGGAGTCGAGCGGCAGGCGGTAGCCCATGGGCGAATCGCCAGGCAGCAGGTAGCAGCGCTCGGCGCGCAGGAACCACGAGCCGCTGCGCCAGCGCGACGGGCCGCTCCCGGCACGGGCCAACGGCAGCACGCAGCCGGTGACCGCGCTCAGACCGCGGTCGAAGACCTGACGCAGGCGCTCGCGCTCGAGCGGATCGTCGAGCCGGGAGTCGAAGGGATCGACATTCACCGGCAGACGGCGTTCGCGCCACAGGTAGTACCAGACATCCTCGTAGGCATCGAAGACATGGTCGGCGCCCACGCCGAGGCGCTGCGCCACCTCGCGCAGGAAGCGCGCCGCTAGCGCGGCGTCGGCGCCATGGCCGGCGCGCTCGTCGGCGAGCAGCGCCGGCTCGGTCCAGATCGGCTCGCCGTCGCGGCGCCAGAACAGGTTCAGCGACCAGCGCGGCAGCTGCTCGCCGGGGTACCACTTGCCCTGTCCGAAATGCATCAGCCCGAGCGGGGCGTACCGCGCCCGCAGGCGCTGCAGCAGATCCCCCGCCAGCAGCCGCTTGGTGGGCCCCAGCGCGTCGGTGTTCCACTCGGCGCCATCGCGGTCGTCGACCGACACATAGGTGGGCTCGCCACCCTGGGTGAGGCGCACATCGCCGGCCCGCAGATCGGCATCGATGCGGTGCCCCAGGCTCTCGATGTCGGCCCACTGCGCCTCGGTGTAGGGCAGCGTGACCCGCGGCGCCTCCCAGACGCGCTCGACCTTCATGGCATGCGAGAAATCGCACTCGGCCGGCTCGACCAGGCCCGACACCGGCGCCGCCGAGGAGGGCTCGGGCGAGCAGGCGAGCGGGATGTGGCCCTCGCCGGCCAGCAGCCCCGAGGTGGGATCGAGACCGATCCAGCCCGCGCCGGGCAGGTAGACCTCGCACCAGGCATGCAGGTCGGTGAAATCGGCCTCCGCGCCGGATGGGCCGTCGAGCGAACGCTGATCGGCCTTGAGCTGGATGAGGTAGCCGGACACGAAGCGCGCCGCCAGGCCGCGGTGGCGCAGCAGCTGAACCAGCAGCCAGGCCGAGTCGCGGCACGAGCCCGAGCCGAGGGTCAGGGTCTGGTCGGGGGTCTGAACGCCAGGCTCCAGGCGGATCAGGTAGGCAACATCGCGCTGCACCCGGCGGTTGAGCTCGAC
Source organism: Betaproteobacteria bacterium (assembly GCA_018970865.1). Classification (GTDB taxonomy): domain Bacteria; phylum Pseudomonadota; class Gammaproteobacteria; order Burkholderiales; family Burkholderiaceae_E; genus Quisquiliibacterium. The sequence continues at coordinate 5,229 of JAGWVN010000050.1, read as the reverse complement.
CAGGAAGTCGATGGTGCGCTGGCGCGAGGCCGGCACCTGCGCGAGGTAGGCCTGAAAGCGCTCGCCGCCCGGCTCGCGCACCAGAAAGGGCGCCAGTTCGCGCGCCTGCTCGGCGGCATAGTCGAAGGGAAACTGCTCGGCCTGCGGCTCGAGAAAGAAGTCGAAGGGGTTGAGCACCGCCATCTCGGCCACCAGGTCGACCTCGATGCACAGTGCCTCGGTGCGCTCGGGGAACACCAGCCGGGCCAGGTAGTTGCCCTGCGGATCCTGCTGCCAGTTGATGAAGTGCTCGGCCGGCGTGACCCGCATCGCGTAGGACAGGATGCGGGTGCGGGCATGCGGACAGGGGCGCAGGCGAACGATCTGCGGGCCAAGCGCCACCGGGCGGTCGTAGCGGTAGCGGGTGATGTGGTTCAGGGCGACATGGATCGACACGGGGCATCCTCCTGGGCAGGCGTGCCTCGATGGAAGCAAGTCATGTGCCGAGCCAGCCCGCGGCTAGCCGGTGATTATCGCCCGGATCGCCCGCGCAGCGGCAGCCATGCCCATGGCGGCCGTGACCGTCACCACGGAACCGTAACCCGCGCATGAGAGGCTGGCGCCCCCAACGGCCCCGCGCGTGCCGGCGGGCACTTCCCGCGAGTGGATCACCGACACGCCGAAGCGACGGCCCGGTTCGCGCGGAAAGCCATGCTCGCGGCGCAGGCGCGCGCGCACCGCCGCGATCAGCGCATCGCCCCGGATCAGGGCCAGATCGTCCTCGGCGAGGGCGAGCGGATCGCTGCGGCCGCCGGCCGCCCCGCAGACCACGAGCGCCTGAGCACGGGCCCGGCACAGCGCGATCAGCGCCGCCTTGGCCCGAGGGGCGTCGATGGCGTCGACCACCACCGCGCCCTCGGGCACAAGCTGCATGACATTGCCGGGATCGATGAAGGCGTCGGTGGCCTGAACCCGGCAATCGGGGGCGATGTCGCGCAGGCGATCGTGCATCACCGAGACCTTGGCCGCGCCGAGCGTGGAGTGCAGGGCGTGGATCTGCCGGTTCAGGTTCGACTCGGCGACATGGTCGAGATCGATCAGGGTGATGGCGCCCACGCCGGAACGCACCAGCGCTTCGGCCGCCCACGAGCCCACGCCGCCCACGCCCACCACGCAGACATGGGCTGCCCGCAGGCGCGCCAGACCGGCCTCGCCATGCAGGCGGGCGACGCCGCCGAAGGCCCGCGCCGCGGACTCGGCGGCGGTGCTCAGGGCAGCAGCACCGTGGAGCCGGTGGTGCGGCGGGCCTCCAGATCCTGGTGGGCGCGCACGGTGTCGGCCAGGGCATAGCGCTGGTCGATCTCGATGCGCACCTTGCCGCTGGAGACCATGCGGAACAGGTCGGCCGACATGGTCTCGAGGTTCTCGCGGCTGCTGGTATGGGCCATCAGCGAGGGCCGGGTGATGTAGAGCGAGCCCTTGAGCGCGGTCAGCGGCAGCGGCGGCACCGGCCCCGAGGCGTTGCCGAAGCTCACCAGCAGACCGAAGGGCTGCAGGCTGTCGATCGAGCCCTGGAAGGTGTCCTTGCCCACCGAGTCGTAGACCACCGGCACCATCTCGCCTCGGGTGATCTCGCGCACCCGCTCGGCCACGTTCTCCTTGTTGTAGAGGATCACATGGTCGGCGCCGAAATCGCGCGCGAGCTTGGCCTTGGCCTCGGAGCCGGCGGTGCCGATGACGGTCACGCCCAGCGCCTTGGCCCACTGCATGGCGATCAGACCCACGCCGCCGGCGGCGGCATGAAACAGGATGGTCTGGCCGCGCTGCAGCTTGTAGGTGCGGCGGAACAGGTACTGGACGGTGAGGCCCTTGAGCATCATGGCCGCGGCGGTGTCAAAGCCCACCGACTTGGGCAGCTTCACCAGCGGCGCCGCCGGCATGTTGCGCAGCTCGGCATACGAGCCCGGGGGCTGGCCGCAGTAGGCAACCCGGTCGCCCACCTTGACCGTGTTCACGCCCGCGCCCACCGCGGTGACCACCCCGGCGCCCTCCAGGCCCACCCCGGCGGGCAACGGCATGGGGTACAGGCCGGATCGGAAATAGACATCGATGTAGTTCAGGCCGACCGCATGGTTGCGGACCTGAACCTCGCCGGGGCCGGGCGGACCGACCTCGACATCGACGAACTGCATCACTTCAGGACCGCCGGTCCGCTCGATTCGAATTGCCTTGGGCATGGTGTTCTCCGGGTGGGGAATGAAGGCGCGCGCGGCGAGGCGTGCCGCGCGCGGTGCGGGGGGAAACCGGCGCGCCGGCCGCAGCCTCAGAAGGTGCCGGGGTAGGCGCCGCCGTCGATCAGGAAGTTCTGGCCGGTGACATAGGACGCCTGGGCGCTGCACAGATAGGCGCAGGCCTGGCCGAACTCGTAGGCATCGCCCAGGCGTCCGGCCGGCACCGAGGCCGTGCGCAGCCGCCGGGCCTCCTCGATGCTGACCCCGGCGGCCTTGGCCGAGGCGGCGATGGTGCCACGCAGGCGGTCGGTGTCGAACATGCCGGGCAGCAGGTTGTTGATGGTGACATTGTGGACGACGGTCTTGCGGGCCAGCCCGGCGATGAAGCCGGTGAGGCCGGCGCGCGCGCCATTGGACAGGCCCAGGATGTCGATGGGCGCCTTCACGGAGCTGGAGGTGATGTTGACCACCCGGCCGAAGCGGCGCTCGATCATGCCGTCGAGCGTGGCCTTGATCAGCTCGATGGGCGTGAGCATGTTGGCATTGAGCGCGGCCAGCCACTGCTCGCGGGTGAAGCTGCGGAAGTCGCCCGGCGGCGGACCCCCGGCGTTGTTGACCAGGATGTCGATCTGCGGCGCGGCGGCCAGCGCCTGGGCCTGGCCCTCGGGGGTGGTGATGTCGCAGGCGGCCTCGATCACCGTCACCCCGGTCTGCTCCCGCAGACGGGTGGCGGCCTGGGCCAGCGTGTCGGCCGAGCGGGCATTGATCACCAGGTTGACGCCCTCCTGGGCGAGCGACAGCGCGCAGCCGTAGCCCAGCCCCTTGCTCGCGCCGCAGACCAGCGCCCACTTGCCCTTGATGCCGAGATCCATGTCCGATCGCTCCGGAATTGCCAGGTTGGAAAAGAAATCGCGCCGCGTCAGCGGCGCCGGCCGCCGCCACCGAGCAGCGAGCCGAGCACGCCGCGGATGATCTCGCGGCCGAGCGTGGACCCGATCGAGCGGGCCGCGCTCTTGGCGGCAGCCTCGATCACGGAATCACCGCGGCGCGAACCGCCACCCGACCCGCCGCCGCCGGCAAGGCCGCCGAGCACATCGCGCAGCGTGTCGGTGATGGATCCCTCGGCCGGTGCGGGCGCAGGTGCCGGTGCACGGCCCGCTGCCGGCGCACCACCGCCCGCGGCGCCCGCGCCGGCACCCGAGCCCGCCGGGCTTGCGGCATGACCGGTCGCGCCGGCCTTCAGGCGCTCGAAGGCGCTCTCGCGGTCGATCGCCTGCTCGTAGACGCCAGCGACCACCGAGCCGGCGATCAGCGCGCGTCGTTCGGCGTCGTCGACGGGGCCGATGCGCGACCCCGGCGGTACCACCAGCGCGCGCTCGACCATGCCGGGGCGGCCCTTCTCGTCGAGGAAGGAGACCAGCGCCTCGCCCACGCCGAGCTCGGTGATGACGGCCTCGGCGCTGAACGCCGGGTTGGGGCGCAGGGTGCTCGCCGCCGACTTCACCGCCTTCTGGTCGCGGGGCGTGAATGCGCGCAGCGCGTGCTGCACCCGGTTGCCGAGCTGCCCGAGCACGGTGTCGGGCACATCGAGCGGGTTCTGGGTGACGAAGTACACCCCGACACCCTTGGAGCGGATCAGGCGCACCACCTGTTCGACCTTCTCGACCAGCGCCCGCGGCGACTCGCTGAACAGCAGATGGGCCTCGTCGAAGAAGAACACCAGCTTCGGGCGGTCCCGGTCACCGACCTCGGGCAGACGCTCGAAGAGATCGGACAGCAGCCAGAGCAGAAAGGCCGCGTACAGGCGCGGCGAGTTCATCAGGCGGTCGGCAGCCAGGATGTTGACCACGCCACGACCCGCGCCATCGGTCTGCAGCAGGTCGTCGATGTTGAGCATCGGCTCGCCGAAGAAGCGGTCGGCGCCCTGGGCGTCGAGGGTGAGCAGCGCGCGCTGGATGGCGCCGATGGAGGCCGAGGAGACATTGCCGTAGGCGGTGGTGAACTCGCGGGCGTTCTCGCCGACATGCTGCAGCATCGCCCGCAGGTCCTTGGCGTCGAGCAGCAGCAGGCCGCGTTCGTCCGCGATGCGGAAGACCAGGTTGAGCACGCCCTCCTGGGTTTCGTTCAGGCCGAGCATGCGCGCCAGCAGCAGCGGGCCCATGTCGGAGACCGTGGCGCGCAGCGGATGACCCTTCTCGCCGAAGACATCCCAGAGGGTGACCGGCGCCCCCGCGAAGGCCGGCTCGGGCAGGCCCAGCCGCTCGAGGCGCTCGCGCAGCCGGGGGCTGGCGGTGCCGGGCCGGGCGATGCCGGTGAGATCGCCCTTCACATCGGCCATGAACACCGGCACGCCGATGGCCGAGAAGCGTTCGGCCATCACCTGCAGGGTGACGGTCTTGCCGGTGCCGGTGGCGCCGGCGATCAGGCCATGCCGGTTGGCGAGGGCCGGCAGCAGGCACAGGTCAAGCGGCGCGGCGCCGGCGGCCGGCTCGCTGACCGCGATTCGGAGGGGTTCGGGCATGCTGCCTCGGGGGCGGCCGCAATGGGGCCGGGTGATAGAATGGGGGGCTGCGAGGGCGCCGTTGCGAAGGCGTCAATTCGACCACGCCGCGAGCGCACCGCGCAAGCCGGCACCCCCGGAGAGACACTGATGGCCGGCCATTCCAAGTGGGCCAACATCCAGCACCGCAAGAATCGCCAGGACGAGAAGCGCGGCAAGCTGTTCACCCGCATCATCCGCGAGATCACCGTCGCGGCCAAGCTCGGCGGCGCCGATCCCAACGCCAATCCCCGGCTGCGGCTGGCCATGGACAAGGCCTCCGACGCCAACATGGCCAAGGACAAGGTCGCCAACGCCATCCAGAAAGGCGTGGGCGGCCTCGATGGCGTGAACTACGAGGAAATCCGCTACGAGGGCTACGGCATCGGTGGCGCGGCGGTCATCGTCGACTGCCTGACCGACAACCGCACCCGCACGGTGGCCGAGGTGCGGCACGCCTTCTCCAAGTACGGCGGCAAC